>NZ_JBBBEM010000135.1:0-33263 GCF_037154035.1 Kineococcus sp. G2
TCGGCCTCTTCGCGGGCAGCGCGTTCGGCCTCTTCGCGGGTGCTCTCCTCCGCCCGCCGCCACGCCTCGGTGATCCTCTGCACCTGACCGCGCGGGTCGCGGAACCAGTCGGCGCTCCACAGGCGCTCGAACGCCACCCCCGTGGCCTCCACCTGCGCGGGCCGGGCGACGTGCCGGTCGCGCACCGTCGCCAGCGCGCGGTACCCCGCCCCGTCGAGGTCCACGGCGAGCGCCGCGGTCCCCGGCCCGGCGGTGACGAGCAGGTCCACCGGCCAGCCGGCGACGTCCACGCCGGTGTCGGCCTGCAGCCCGGCGGCGCGCAGGGCCGCGGCCACGTCCTCCCGCAGCGCGGTGGTGGCGGGGTCGGCGGGCGCGGCGGGCAGGTGCGTGCGCACCGGTTCCAGCAGGGCGGCGAGGGCGCTCCACGCGGAGCCGTCGCCGGTGCCCGCGGCGTCCGCGGAGCCGACGGCGACGAGCTGCCGGGCCCGCCCGGCGAGCGCGGCGACGTCCTCCAGGGGGCGACGGTGCGCGTCGTCGACGACGAGGACGTCGAAGTCCTCGCCCGGGGCGGGCAGGCCGGTGGTGCCGTCGGTGGTGCGGCAGCGGGGTGCGGCGCCGGTCTCGAGGGCGGCGACCAGGTGGGCGGCGGCGGTGCTGGTGCGGCGCTCGTCGAGGGTGCGGAACCGGGCGGCGAGGTCACCGGGTTCCCCGTCCGGGCCCGTGAGGGCGGCCTCGGCGCGGGCGCGCAGCCAGGTGCCCCGCACGAGGCGGGCGACGTCCTGCTCCCCGGCTCCGGCGGGCACGGCGGCGGCGAGCTCGTCCAGGCCCTGACCGGTCAGCTCGGCGCGGCCGCGCCGGCCCCGCAGGGCCTCCCGGGCGGCGGCGGCCCGGGCGGCGAGGTCGCGCGAGGCCGCGAGCTCCAGGACGCCGGCGTCCTGCGGCACCTCGGGCAGGGCGGTGGTGGCGCGGGTGAGCAGGGTGCGGGCGGTGCCGAGGGCCTGGGCGAGCTGCGGGCGCCCGGCCCAGGCACGGGGCGGGCCGGCGGCGTGCTCGGCCCAGGCGGTGCGCAGCTCCTGCAGCTCCTCGACGTCGTGCAGGCCGAAGGAGCCGTCGTGGCGCAGGGCGGACAGGCGCTTGACCTCGCGGCGGCGGGTGCGCTCCTCGGCGCTGAGGAAGGAGCGCTGCTGCTGGGTGAGGACGGTGCGCGCCTGCTCCAGGTCGGCGGTCAGGGCCAGGGGGACGTAGGTGCGCGCGGCGGCCTCGGCGCGCTCGAGCAGGGCCAGGGCGTGCTCGGCGTCGGCGAGGGTGCGCAGCGGCTGCCAGCCGAGCTCCGAGCCCAGGCGGTCGGTGAGGTCGGTGAGGGCACCGAGGGTGGTGGGCAGCCGGTCCAGGGCGTCGAAGAGCAGCTCGGCGTCGTCGGGGCCCTCGGGCACCTCGACGGGGACCGGGGGGGCGGGGCGCGCGGCGTCCAGCAGCAGCGCGGTGACCTGGGCTCGCCGCCGTTCGCCCCAGCCGGCGGCGGCGGGCAGCAGCGGGGGACGCAGGTGGGCCGCGCGCAGCCCGGCCAGCTCGGCGAGCGCCTCGAAGGGCGTGGGGCCGCCGTCGTCGGGGCGGGTGTGCAGGGCGTCGGCGTGGCGGGCCAGCGCGTCGCGGGCGGGGACGCGGCTGTCCTCGTCCTCGTCCTCGCCCTGCGCGGCGGGTGCGGGCCGCGGCTCGCCGCCGTCCTGGGCGAGGAGCCCGGTCAGGCCGAGGCCGGTGAGCGCGGTGCGCACGGCGGGGGCGGTGGCGGGGCCGGTGAGGTGGAGCACGCGCCGCCCGTCCGCGGCGAGCGCGGCGAGCAGCTCGGCCACGAGCGTCCCGGCACCGCCGGGGCCGTCGGGGGCGTCGGCGAGGACGGGAGCACCGCTGAGCGCGGCGGCCACGGCGCGCTCGTGCGCGGAGGTCGCCGCGGGCAGCAGCGGCTCGCCGGCCGGGCGGTCCCCGGCGGGCGCCGCGGTGCGCAGCGTGCGCGCGGCCTCACCGTCCCCCGCCAGGGCGGCCAGCAGGGCGGTGTGCAGCTCGGGGCCTCGCTCGGTGCTCACGGGGGGAAACGTACCGACCCGGCCCGCCGGGGGCGTCCCGGTGCCGCCGGCGGGCCGGGATCGGGGTCAGGGCCGGGGTCAGGGCCGGGGTCAGGTGGCCGGGACGGCGGCGAGGAGGTCGCGGAACCGGGACACCACCGCCGCGGGTGCGGGCAGCAGCGGCGCGCGCGGCGGCCCGGCGGGCAGGCCCGCTCAGGCCCAGCGCATCGTGAGGGCACCCGCCAGGCGGTCGCCCGCCGGGCTCCGCAGCGCCCCCCGAACCAGCGCGTCGCGCCCGGCGCTGCCCCAGGCGCCCCACGGCCTGCCCAGCGCCGTGTTGGCGCCCGCGCGGCGGGCCGCGGAGCGCGCGGCGCGCGTGCGCGTCTCCTCGAAGTCCCGCAGCCGCGGCACCGCCCGCAGGTCCCCGGAGCGGTCACCGCCCGCGCGGCCCCGCAGGAGGTCCACGAGCACCGGTGCGAGCGCCTGCGCGTCCAGCCAGCCCAGGGTCATCCCCTGGCCGCCGATGGGGCTGATCTCGTGCGCGGCGTCGCCGACGAGGACGCGGCGCCCGCGCACGGTCCGCGGGGCGAGGCGACGGCGCACGCCGAACGCGCTGACCATCGTGCTGGTGGTGGTGTCGAGCACCGTGCCGGTGCGCTCGGCGACGAGGGCGGCCAGCAGCTCCACGGCCGGTTCGGCGGGGCGCCGGCCGGTGCGCACCACCCAGCGCCGCACCCCGCCGGGCAGCGGGAAGGACTCCACGACGCCGCCGGGTTCGAGGTGGACGGCGGCGGCGGTGCCGTCGCCGGTGGTGTCGGCGACGTCGCCCATGAGGTAGGCGTCCGGGTAGGGGTGCGCGGTGGCGGCGAGCCCGGAGGACTCGCGCACCCGGCTGCGGGCGCCGTCCGCGCCGATCAGGACCCGGGCCCGCCAGCGGGTGCGCGCCGGTGGCCCGCCGGGCCGGTGCTCGGCGGTGGTGACGTGCACCCGGTCACCGTCGTCGTGGGCGTCCACCACCTCGCAACCGCGCCGCAGCGCGCCGGGGGCGAGGTCGGCGAGTCGGGCGGCCAGCAGCGCCTCGGTGCGGTGCTGCGGAAGGGTGAGCACGAACGGGGTTTCCGGCCACGCCCGCTCGAAGGTGACCTCGCCCAGGGTCCGGCCGCGGCTGCGGGCCACCCCGCGCTCGACGCGCACGCCCTCGGCGACGGCGGCGCCGGCCAGGCCGACGGCGGCGAGGGCGCCCAGCGCGGGCGGGTGCAGGCCGATGGCGCGCGAGAGCCTGCCGGGGGCGCGCCGGCGTTCGAGGACGGCCACGTCCACGCCGTGACCGGCCAGCAGGGCGGCGAGCAGCAGGCCGGCGGGTCCACCGCCGGCGACGAGCACCTCGCACTCGCGGGTGCTCACGGGGCCGCGCCGTCATCGCGGGAGTCGGCGCGGGCACCGTCCCGGAGGTCGTGCACCGGCGGGTCGTGCGCCGGCGGGTCGTGCACCAGCAGGTTGCGGCCGGGCCAGGGCCGTTCCACCCGCCACCCGGGCGGCACGTGGGCGCGCAGCTCCGCCGGCCGCCAGCTGCGGCGGATGGAGGTCAGCCCGTCGGCGCGGATGAGCGAGCCGGGCGCCAGGGGCAGCGCACCGGCCGAGAACAGCAGGTACGCCCACCGGCTGCGGGCGATGTCGCTGTGCAGGGCGCGGCGGCGCGCCAGGGCGCGGGAGTCGTCCAGCAGGGCCCGCAGCTGCCCGTCGTCGAGGTGGTGCAGCAGGTGGTTGGAGACGACCACGTCGAAGCGCCGTCCCTGCGCCACCAGGTCCGCGCTGAGCGCCCGCTCGAAGCGCACCCCGTCCACCGGCGGCCGGCTCACCGCCCACGCGTGGGCGCGCGGGTCGGGGTCCACGCCGGTGACCTCCAGCGCGAGGCCGTCCCGGCGCGCCCAGCGGGCCAGGGCGCGGGCGAGGTCGCCGCCGCCGCACCCGACGTCCAGCACGGTGGCGGGCCGCTCGCGCGGCAGGAGCGGCCGCACGTGCCGGCGGTAGGTCACCCCCCAGCCGGCCACCACCGCGTTGACGAGGCGGAAGCGGGCGTAGGTGCGCGCGAGCGCCGCCGGGTCGCAGTCGGGGGCGTCCATGAGCTCGACGGCGTCGCGGTCGCGCTCGCGCAGGCGCGGGCCGATCACCGCCCCTCCCCGGGGGCGGGGCTCGCGGCCTGGGCGTCCACGTCCCGGGAGCCTAGGCGCGAGCGCGCCCGCCGTCCTGTCCGGTTCGGGCGGGAGGGGGGACGCAGGCGCCGGTCAGCGGGGGTCGGCGTTCCCGGACGGGACCACGAGGCCACCGGCCGGGCCGCCGCCCTCCGTGCCGCCGTCCGTGCCGCCGTCCGTACCGCGCTGCCGGGCGCCGAGGGTGTGGAGCATCCCGGTGACGTCGACGCCGGTGGTCCGCTTGAGCACCTCCAGGGTCTCCTGGAGGTTGCTGCCCACGGAGCGGCTGAGGGCCCCGGCACCGTCGTTGGAGATGACGGTGAGGTCCTTGATGCTGCCCAGGGGGCGGGCCAGCGCCTCGGCGACCTGCGGCAGGACCTCCAGCGCGCGCTGGGTGAGCGCGGCCTCGCCGAACTCCTTCAGCGCCTGCGCCTCCTTCTGCAGGGCCTCCGCCTTGGCGGCCCCCGTGGCGGACAGGGCCTCGGCCTGCGCCTGCCCCTCGAGGCGGACGGCGTTCGACTCCGCGGTGCGGCGCTGCAGCTCGGCCTCGGCGGCCAGGCGGACCCGGGCGGCCTCCGCCTCCGCGGACAGGCGCACCCGCTCCGCGTCGGCCTGGGCGGCGGCGACGGCGGCCTGCTGCTCGGCCTCGGCCGCGTAGACGCGCGCCGTCCTCTGCGCGGCCGCCTGCTGCTCCGACTCGTAGCGGCGGGCGTCGGCGGGCTTGCGCACCTCGGTGTCCAGGGTGCGCTCGGTGAGTTCCGCCTGGCGCTGCGCCACGCGCTCCTGCTCCTGCAGGACCTGCTGCTGGGCGGCGGCCTCGGCCAGGCGGCCGGCGGCGTCGGCCTCGGCGGCGGCCTTGTCCTGGTCGGCGCGGAACTGCGCCTGCTGCAGGGCGAGGTCGCGCTGCGCCTGGGCGATCTTCGCGTCGGACAGCGCCTTGGCCTGCTGCGCCTCCTGGGCGTTGTTCGCCTCGGCGATCTCCGCGGCGCGGCGGGCGTTGGCGGCCTCGGGCCGGCCGAGGTCCTGCAGGTAGTTGCCGTCGTCGCTGACGTCCTGGATCTGCAGGGTGTCCAGCACCAGACCCTGGTTGTTCAGGCTGGTGACGGCCTCCTCCTCGACCTGACGGGCGAAGGCGACCCGGTCGCGGATGATCTCCTCGACCGTGAGGGTGCCGATGACGCCGCGCAGGCTGCCGGCGAGGACCTCCTGCGTGAACGGCTCGATCTCCTTCTGCTGCTGCAGGAAGCGCTGCGAGGCGGCGCGCACGAAGTCCTCGGTGCCACCGACCTTGACGATGGCGACGCCGTCCACGTTCAGCCGGATGCCCTGGCGCGAGACGGCGCCGCGGATCGAGATGGGGATGCGCACGGACGCCAGGGACAGGCGGTGCGCCTGCTGCACGAGCGGCTTGACGAACACGCCCGCACCCATGACGACCTTCTGGCCGGACAGGTCGGTCGTCACCTCCCCCGTCTCCGGGTTGGTGACCGGCCTGCCCTTCTTGCCCACGATGATGAGGGCTTCCGACGGGCTGGCGATCTTGTAGCGGGTCTTGAAGGCGACGAAGGCCACCAGCAGCAGGACGACGAGCACGCCGACGACGACGACGGCGGCGACGAGGTTGTCCATCTCACTCCAGCCCGGACGCTGCCACCGAGCCCGCGGCCGGGTCCCGAGGGCGTCGCGGGGACCCCACGGGCGGGGAGCCTCTCCCGGGCCGGCAGGCCGAGCGGGCCCCGCAGACCCCGTGGCCGACCCTAGCCGCCCGCGGCGCTCACCGGGCGGGAGTCGGGGACGGTGAGCGGGGCGTGTCGCGCGGACCGCCCGGGGCGGGGTTCACGACTCGGCCTCCTCGACCTCCTCGGTCCACCGGCGGGTGGCGGGGTCGACGAAGCAGTCGACCCCCTCGTGCTCCACCTCGACCTCCACGGGCAGGCCGCGGACCTGCTGGGAGGCGACGGCGACCTGCTCCGCGGTGGGGGCCGGCAGTTCCGCGCAGGGGCTGGTGCCGCTGCAGGCGGTGAGGGCGACGGCCGCCAGAGCGGCGGCGGGAACGGTGGCGACGAGCCTGGTGCGCGGGTTCACGCGCGAGATGGTGCCACCGGCACGCGCGCCGCCGCGGGGGTTTTCCGGCTCCGCGGACCGCGGGGCGGATCGACGCGCCCGGCCGGTGAGCGCTCCGCCGTCACCGGGCCGGTGCCGCGCGGGAGCGGAGGGCGGAGTCGGGGACGGGCTGGTGCCGCAGGACGGCGTGTCAGGGGGCGACGTAGCCGACCGCGCGCAGGCGGAGGTCGGCGCCGGCCGGGTCGGCGCCGAAGACCAGGACGGCCCTGCGCCGGCTGTCCGCCGGGACGTAGGGCACGGTGGCCGAGGCCTGCGAGACCGTGGTCCCGTTCCGGACGATCTCGCCGTGGACCTGCACGCTGCGGGCGGTCTCCCCGCCCCCGTTGGTGACTTCCACGGTGGTGACGAAGCCCGCGGGCGTCCGCTCGACCGCGACGAGGTCCACCAGCACCCGGGAGTCACCGTCCCGGGTGCTGGCCTGGTAGCCGAGGAAGCCCAGCAGAGCTGCCAGCAGCACCGCCCCGACGGCACCCAGCACCCGCTCCAGCCGGGCACCCCCGGTGCGCTCGTCGGCTCCGGTGCTCCGCCCGTCCCGCCGGTCCTCGTGCTGCCGGCCCCCGGGTGGTGCACCACCACCCGGGGGTTCCTGCTCGGGCTCCTGCTCGGGGTCCGGGTGCGGGTTCACGGTGTTCTCCTCAGACGACGAGGCGGGCTGCGGCTGCCCCGATGCTGGCGGGGAGGCCCAGGACGATCATCTCCATCACCGCCGCGGTGAAGCCGGTGCCGTCGTAGCGGCCCAGCGTCCACAGCAGGTAAGCGCTGACGGTCAGCGCGATGACGTACCCGACGACCGTGTAGCGCACGAAGACGGCGGCGAAACCGGTGTGCGACGCCGAACCGCCCTTGAACCCGACGCCGTAGACGAAGGCGTGCATCAGGGTCAGCTGCAGGGCCACCAGCACGATCGCGTGGACCACCGTCATCCGGGCGGCGATGAGGACGACTTCTTCCGTGGGGGCGATGTTGGCGGCGAGGACCACCGCCCCGGCGGACATGAGGAACACCTCCCGCCGGTAGCTGGACTCCCGTCGGCCGGGTTGGTCCGCGGCGCCGAGCTGGGACCGGGCGAAGGACGCCCCGACCGTCGCCGGCAGCGCCTCCAGGAGGACGACGGAGACCCACAGCTGCCAGCTCTGCCAGGGGTGCACCACCGCCAGGGCGCCCAGGACCACGGCGGCTGCGACCACCCCCGCCAGCACGGCCACCCCCGCGTCGACGGCGGCGTCCTTCCAGCCGGTGCGCAGGCCGTCGACGAAGCCGACGTAGCGCGCCAGGCCGACGGCCAGCACCACGGCCAGGACAGCCATCAACCCCAGTCTCCAGCGGGGGACGGCGGTGCTGAGGAACCAGATCTCCATCGTCATGAACAGCGGCAGGGCGAACAGCACCGCTCCGGCGAAGGCACGTCCCAGCCCTCGCAGCACTTCCCTCTTCGGCATCTCCCGTGCCACGGTGCTCCCGTCGTGGTCGACGTGCTCGAGGACCCTATACCGCCCCGGGTGGACCGGCGCGCGCCCGCGCGGTCCGCGCACCCGGGCCCACCAGCGGGTACGGGCCCTCGCCGGCGCCGGCTGCGGCGGTTCGCCCTGCGGCGCAACGGGGACCGGCGAACTCCTCCCGGCCGGGTCACCGCGCCGCCCCGCCGACCTGCCGACCGCAGCGGGTGAGTTCGCCCGGGTCGTGGCTCCCGGGGGTTTCCTGCTCACCGCCTTCCAGGCCGGCGCCGGTGAACGCGTCGAACGGTTCCACGGGTACGGCCACGACGTGGAGTTCACGAACCACCGCCACGACCCCGACCACCTGGCCGAGGTCCTGGACGACGCGGGGTTCGACGTGCTGGTGCGCCTGCACCGGGCGCCCGAGGGCCGGGAGCGGACGCCGCAGCACCTCGTGCTGGCACCACGGACGCCCTGACGGCCCCTCCGGTCACCGACGACGTCGTGCGCGCCGGCCACCGCGCAGGGCTTTCCGCAGGACTCCGCAGTCCTCCTTGACGCCGATCGGCGGCTGCTGGAGAGTGCGGAGCTGAACAGCCGCCACGACCGGCCGCGTCGAGGAGGAACCCCGCCGTGCCGAGCACCCTCCACGCCGCCGGGGGCGGACGCTGATGCCCGCCCCCGAGCGGCAGGGGCCCGGCACGGGGAACCCGGCGCAACAGGCCCTCGCCGGGCGCGTCCGGGACGCGCTGCCCACCGGCCACGACGTCCGGGTGGTCTCCGTGGGCAAGGACGGCGACCTGCTGGTCAGGATCGACCCGGCCCGCCACGACGAGCTGATCGGCCGTCCGGGGGCGCGGCCCGCGCTCATGGGCGTCGACCGTCCCATGGGGCCGGGCTGGATCACCGTCGACGCCTCGGGTCTCGACACCGACGAGCGGCTGGCGTCCTGGCTGGACGTCGCGCTCCAGCACCACGCGGCCACCGCGCGCAGGAACGACCGGCGCGGGCGGAGCGAGCGCCGCAGCGCACCGGGGTGATCGCCGGCGGGGTGCGGCGGCGCAGGAGGCGCTCCGCGGCCGAGGCCGCGCTCGACGAGCACCACCTCCAGCCGCTGGCCGGGGCCGGTCGCGCCGGGGTCAGGCCGCAGCGGGCTCGACGGCGCCGACGAGCGCGTCCAGGACGGCGGTCAGCTTCTCGGTGACCTCCGCGTCGTCCTTGGGGTGCAGCTCGGCGAAGCGCACCACGGAGGCGGGGATGGCCATGGTGGCCTCGGCGAGCACGCGCGCACCGGCGATGCCGAAGACCTTGCGGGCGTCGTCCTGCGCCCACACGCCCCCGTACTGGCCGAAGGCGCTGCCGACGACGGCCAGCGGCTTGCCGGACAGGGAGCTGGCGCCGTAGGGGCGCGAGGCCCAGTCGACGGCGTTCTTCAGCACGGCGGGGACAGAGCCGTTGTGCTCGGGGGTGACGACGAGGACGGCGTCGGCGGCCGCGATCGCCTCGCGCAGCGCGGTGACCGCGGGCGGGACGGAGCCCTCGACGTCGACGTCCTCGTTGTAGAAGGGCAGGTCGCCCAGGCCCTCGTGGACCCGCAGGGTGGTGCCCTCGGGGGCGAGCTGGACGGCGGTCTCGGCGATCTGGCGGTTGACGGAGGCGGCGCGCAGGCTGCCGACCAGGACCAGGACGTCGGTCACGGGGAACTCCTCGGGGAGACGGGGTGTGCGGGACGGCGGGACGAGCTGCGGGGGCCGGCGGGCCGCGGGGTCCGGCGGTCCCGCCGGAAGAAGGCGGACCGCGGTCCGCTTGTTCCCGGACTGTAGTCCGCTCCCGCGTGCACCCGCCACCCCCGTCACCCGGCGGGCGCCCGGGGCTGGGCCTACCCTCCCGGTGTGACGCGCGCGCTGCCGGTGCTGACCCCGGGACGGCCACCGGTGCGTGCGGACGCCTCCCGCAACCGCGAGGCCCTGCTGAGCGCGGCGCGCTCCCTCGTCGAGGAGTCCGGCGTGGCGGGCTTCAGCATGGACTGCCTCGCCGCCCGCGCCGGCGTCGGCAAGGGCACCGTCTTCCGCCGGTTCGGCTCGCGCGCGGGGCTGTTCACCGCGCTGCTCGACGAGTTCGAGCGCTCCTTCCAGGAGCGGGTGCTGGCCGGCCCGCCGCCGCTGGGGCCGGGAGCCGACCCCGTGGAGCGCCTGGAGGCGTTCGGCCGGCACCGGTTGCGCTTCGTCGCCGAGCGCGGCGACCTGCTGCGCGCGGCCGGAGCGGACCCGCGCGGCGGGGTGGACCCGCCCGGGGACTTCGCCCGCACCCACCTGCGGGTGCTGCTGCGCGCCGCGGGGGTCGCCGGCGACCTCGACGTGCTCGCCTTCTACCTGCTCGCGTGCCTGGAGGCGCCGCTGGCGGCCCAGCTGGCCGGGGTGCGCGACCTCGGCGCCGAGCGCCTGGGCGAGGGGTGGGCGGACCTGGTGCGGCAGGTCACCGCCCCGGCGGCCCGGCGCACGGGCTGACGGGCCGCGGCACCGCACGGGGCGGGCGGCCGGCACCCGGTCAGGCGATCAGGCGATCAGGCGGTGCGCTGGTACAGCACGTGGTCCTGCCAGCGGCCGGCGATGCGCAGGTAGCCCCGGGCGACGCCGATGCGCTCGAAGCCGTTGCGCTGCAGCACCGCCTGCGAGGCGGAGTTCGACAGCAGGGTGGCCGCCTGGAGGCGGTGCAGGCCCAGCTCGCCGAAGGCCGCCTCGACCGTGCGGGCCACCGCCTCGGTCGCCACACCGCGGCCGTTGACCTCCTCGGCGACGAAGTAGCCGAGGTTGCCGGACCGGGCGGGCCCGCGGACCACCTCGCTGACGGTGCTGCGCCCGACCAGGACGCCGTCGTGGACGACGGCGTACGGCACGACCCGGCCCGCGGCGTGCTCGGCCAGCAGGTGGTCGATCAGCGCCGCCTGCCCCGCCTCGGTGGCGTACCCCTCCTCGCGCTCGGGCTCGAACGGCGCCAGGAAGTCCCGGTTCGCCGTCAGCAGCCGCGCCAGGTCGGCGGCGTCGGCCGGTTCCAGCAGGCGCACGGCGGTGCGCGCCCGGGGACGCCGGGCGCCGTCGCGGGCACGGGTCACGACAGGACGAACCAGACGGTCTTGCCGCCGTTCACCCGCTCCACGCCCCACCGGTCGGAGAGGATGTCGACCAGGGCGACGCCGCGGCCGCCCTCCGCCTCCAGGGCGGCGTCGCGGCGCACCGGCGGGCGCGGGTCGCCGTCGGAGACGGACACCTGCAGGCCCGCGGTGCCGTTGCAGTGCACGCGCACCCGCACGGGCGGGCCGCCGTGGCGCACCGCGTTCGTCACCAGCTCGGAGACGAGCAGCTCCGCCTCGTCGAGGACCCGCGCGTGGTGCACCACGCAGTAGGCCTCGGAGAGGAAGGTGCGGGCCCGGCGCGCCGAGTGCTCGTGATCAGGCAGGGTGACCTCAGCATCCGGCGTCGCCTCGCACACGGGGGCCATCCTGCCCGCACCGGCGCCTGCGTGCGCGGCGGGGGCGCCGCCGGCCCCCGCGGCCACCCGCGGCGTCAGGCCGCGAGCAGGCGCAGCATCTCGTGCGCGACCCGCTGCACGCGGGTGCGCAGGGCGTCCAGCTCCCCGTCGTCGACGCGGCCACCGCTGAGGTGGGGGGCCGGGCGCGGGGCGCGGGCGGGCACCAGCAACCGCTCGGACAGCTCCACGCCCAGGCGCACGCACACCGACAGCGGCGACGCCCAGCCGGGCGCGTCCACCTGCGCCAGCGCAGCGGGCAGCTCGTCGGGGAAGGACCAGGCGGCCAGCGCCTCGGCCGACACGCGCGTGTGGGTGCAGCCGTACAGGCGCACCTCGGCGGCCAGCAGCTCCTCGCGGTCCACCGCCCCCGCCAGGACGGCCGGGTAGCGCTCCGGGTCGGAGCGCACCAGCAGCGCCTGACCCAGGCGGGCCAGCAGGCCCAGGCTGAAGGCGTCGGGCGCCTTCACGCCCAGCCGCCCGGCGACCTCCCCGGCGGCGACGGCCGTGAGGACGCTGCTCTCCCAGAACCCCTCCAGCGACTCCGGGACGTCCTCGAGCCCCGCCACCGCCGCCACCGCCAGGCTGCGCACGGTGGAGAAGCCCACGACGGTCACCGCGAACGCCGGCGCGGACACGCGGCCGCTGAGGCCGAAGTACGCCGAGTTCGCCAGGCGCAGGACCTTCGCCGTCAGCGCCGGGTCGCAGCCGAGGGTCTGCCCCAGGGAGCGGGCGTCGGAGCGGTGGTCGTCGGCCTGCGCGATGACGCGGGCCGCCACGGGGCGGTGCGCGGGCAGGTCGTCCAGGGCCGCGCTGATGCGCCCCAGCACCTCCACGGCACCCGCGGGCGCCGCGGAGGTGCCCGGGGCGGGCGGGGCGGCGCCGGGCGCGCCGACCGCGAGCGCTCCCGAGCGCGGGCGGGGCACGCTCACGCCGGCACCTGCCTCGGGGAGGGCAGCCCGGCGGGCTGCGGGGCCAGGGTGCCGCCGGCGCAGAGCACTCGCCACAGGTCCTCCCGGGTCATCGGCCGCGCGTACAGGTACCCCTGCACGGCCTCGCAGCCCAGCTCGACGAGCACGTCGTTCTGCTCGTGGGTCTCCACGCCCTCGGCGACCACGTCCAGCCCGAGGGTGCGCGCCAGGGAGACGATCGCGGCGGCCACCGCGCGCGCCGGGCCGCCGCGCGCGGTGCCGGTGGTCCCGCCGCCGCGCCCGCCGCGCAGGTCGCGCACGAAGGAGCGGTCCACCTTCAGGTGGTCGGCGGGCAGGTCCACCAGGTACGCCAGCGAGGAGTACCCGGTGCCGAAGTCGTCGATGGCCACGCGCGCGCCGTCGCGGCGCAGCTCCTCCAGCACGGTGCGGCAGGCGCGCAGGTCGCTGGCCAGGGCGGTCTCGGTGACCTCCAGGCACACGTCCTCCAGGCGCAGGCCGGCGGCGGCGACCGTGCGGCGCACCCCGTCGGCGAAGCCGTCGCCGGACAGGGACACGGCGGAGACGTTGACCGCGACCCGCCGCGGGACGTGCGGCAGGCCCGCCGCCGTCGCCTCGGCGCGCCACGTCGCCAGGTCCCGGCACGCCACGGCCAGCACGTGCGCGTCCAGCGCCGGCACCAGGTTGGCGCGCTCGGCGAGCTCGACGAACGTCGCCGGGTCGATCGGACCCAGCTCCGGGTGGCGCCAGCGGGCCAGCGCCTCCACGGAGAGCAGCTGCGCAGCGGGGCGGGTGGGCGTGCCGGGGCGCACGACCGGCTGGTAGTGCACGTCGATCGTCCCGCGGGCCAGGGCCTCGCGCAGGTCCGCGACCAGGCGCAGGGAGCGGCGGGCGCGCTGGCGCACCTCCTCGTCCAGCAGCGCCCAGCGGCCGCCCCCGGCGGCCTTGGCCTCGTGGGTGGCGATGCCGACGTCGCGCACGACCTCCTCGGCGCCACCGGGCTCCCCGCCCAGCAGCACGACGCCGACGCTGGCGGCGACCCGCAGGCGCAGGCCGTTGACCTCCACGGGCGCCACCAGGGCGCCGAGCACGCGCCGCGCGGTGGCCTCCACCGCGGACTCGTCGGGCAGGTCGTGGAACACGAGCACGAACTCGTCGCCGCCGGGGCGGGAGACCAGGTCACCGGTGCGCACGGTGCGCAGCAGCCGGCGCGCCACCTCCACGAGGACAGCGTCGCCCGCCTCCGGGCCCAGGCCGTCGTTGACGGTCTTGAAGTCGTCCAGGTCCACCATGAACACGCCCACGGAGGCGGTGGGCGGCGCGGGGGGCAGCGGTACGCCGGCCGCGTCGGGGCAGGCCGCGTCGGGCAGCAGCTCCCCCAGGTGCTCCAGCAGCGCCAGCCGGTTCGGCAGGCCCGTCAGCAGGTCGTGCTGCGCCTGGTACGCCAGCCGGTTCTCCCGAGCGCGGCGGTCGGTGACGTCCTCCACCGTGCCGACGAACCCGGCGCCGTACCCGGGGGTGCGGCTGGGCGCCAGGCGCACCGTGACCCAGCGGACCTGCCCGGCGGCGGTGCGCAGCCGCGTGTCGAACACGGTCCGCTCACCGGCCAGGACGTCGGCGACGGCCTGCGTCACGCGGCCGCGCTCGTCGTCGAGGACGTGCGCCAGCCAGCCGGTGCCGCACAGCTCCTGCGCCGGCACGCCCAGCAGCGAGGCGAAGGCGTCGTTGACGCGGGACAGGCGCGCGCCCACGTCGGAGACGACGGTGGGCACCGGGGAGTCCTGCGCGAGGGTGGCGAAGCGCTCCTCGGCGGCGCGCAGCGCGGCGCGGGAGCGGTCGTCGTCGGGGCTGAGCAGCTGCAGCACCCAGTGGTCCTCCGCGGCCAGCGCCACGTCGACGCGCAGGCGCTCGGAGACGGCCCCGAAACCGCTGATCCGCTCCGGCACCGGCCAGGCGGCGACCTCCGTGGCCCGCACCTCCCCGGAGGCGGTGACGGCCTCGGCGGCGAAGCGGGTGCAACGCTCGCGCACCAGGGCGCCGGGGGCGTCCGCGCCGCGCAGGACCCGGCCGACGGCCAGGTCGAGCAGGTCGCCGGGCGCGGCGCCCAGCAGGGCGGCGAGGGTGGCGTTGGCCCAGCGCACGCGGGGCCGCTCGGGCGCCTCCGGCGGGCGGGGCCGGGAGACCACGAGGACGGGCTGGTCACCGGCGGCCGCCAGGTGCAGGAGGGCAGCGGCCACCCCGGGGGCGACGTCCTCGCCCTGGCTGCGCCACACCTCGTCGAACACGCCTCGCCCCGTCCTCGCCAGCGGCACCCGGACGGTGCCGCACGGGTCCTCCATCGGCACGCGCAGCGCTGCGGTTGACCCCGCCGGGTGCACCCGTCCGGGCGAAGACCGCCACGGGCGGGTCCTCGTGCTCACCGCGGGTGCCCGGCGCAGGTGTTCACCGCCCGCTGCGCGAGCGTTCACCGCGGTGCGGCGGGACCGGCACCGGGGCGCGCTGGGGTGAGCGGGTGACTCCCGACCTCTCGCGCCGGGCGCTGATCGCCACCGGCCTCACCGTCCCCGCCGCCGCCGCGGCGGTCTCCCCCGCGTCCGCCTCCCCGGCGCAGCCGCGGGCCGACGCGTCCGCCTCCGGCGGTCCGTTCGACGCCGGCTCGCCCCGCTTCACCCTCGCCGTGCTGCCGGACACGCAGTACCTCTTCGACGCCGACGCCGCCGACCCGGCACCGCTGGCGGCGACCCTGTCGTGGCTGCGCGAGCACCGCGAGGAGGAGAACATCGCCTTCCTCGCCCACCTCGGCGACGTCACCGAGCACGGGACGGAGGCGGAGACGGCGCTGGCCGCGCGCGTCTTCGACACCGAACTGCCCCCGGGGCGGCGGAACCTGCCGCACGCGGTCGTCGCGGGCAACCACGACGTCAGCGGGGAGGACACCCGCGGCGCCACCCCGTTCCTGCACCACTTCGGCCCCGGCCGAGCCCGCAGGGTGCCCACGCACCGCGGTTCCTCCCCCGACGGGTACTCCTCCTACCACGTGGTGCACGCCGGCGGCCGGGAGTGGCTGGTGCTGGCGCTGGACTGGCGGCTGTCGCAGGCCGGGCTGGCGTGGGCCGGGCGGGTCCTCGACGAGAACCCGTCGCTGCCGACCGTCCTGGTGTCCCACGAGCTGGTCAGCGCCGACGGCGGCGACGGCACCGCGCAGCTGTCGGAGTACGGCCGGAACCTGTGGGAGGAGCTGGTGCGCGGGCACGACCAGGTCTTCCTGACCCTCAACGGGCACTTCTGGCCGGTGGGCCGCACGGTGCTGACCAACGACGCGGGCAACCCCGTGCACGCCCACCTGGCGAACTACCAGGACCGGTTCTACGGGGGCGCCGCCACGCTGCGCCTGTACCGGTTCGACCTGGAGCGCGGTGTCGTGGACGTGGAGACCTTCTCGCCCTGGCTGCGCTCGGTGCCCGAGGAGGAGCGCACCCCGCTGCAGCGCGAGGAGGTCGAGCGCACGAGCGACGCGGACCGCTTCTCCTTCGAGCTGGTGCCCGACCGGCGCTTCGCCGGGTTCGCCCCGCCGGTGGTGCCCGGCCCGCGACCGGCCCCGGCCGTGGTGGGCCCGCACACCGCCGCCTACTGGCGCTTCGACGCCCTGCCCGGCGCCGCCGAGGGCGCGGTCGTCGCCGCCGGCACCGTCGTGGAGGACCTGTCCGGCAACGGCAACGACCTCACCGCCCGGCTGATCGGCGCTGGCACCGCCGGGGCGCTCACCTGGTCCGCGGAGCACCACGACGGCCAGCCCGCGCACGCCAGCCTGCGCTTCGACGGCCGCAGGGACCCCGACGGCGGGGCCGTGCTGGAGACCGGGCCGGACGCACCGCTGAACTCCGAGACGTTCCTGTCCGGGTTCACCATCGAGGTGTTCCTGAAGCTGCCCGACCCCTTCACCGGTGACCACGCGTGGATGAGTGTGCTGAGCTGGGAGGGCAGGAACGGCGACGCGGGCAAGACGCAGGGCTACAGCCCCGACGAGCCGACCTGCAGCCTGAACGTCAGCCCCGAGCGGTTCCTGCAGTTCGTGCTGTACCCGGAGCTGGACGACCTGAACCCGACGTCCTGGACGCACGCCGTCGACCCCGGCCGCTGGGTGCACGTGGCGATCGTCAACGACGGCCGGCGCAGCGTCGTGCACGTCGAGGGGTCCCGGATCGCCCGCAACCCGTCCACGCTCGCCCGGGGCATCGCCACCCTCGGCAAGCCGTTCGCCCTCGGCGCCACCCAGTCGGAGGAGGTCTTCGGGCAGGGCTTCCACGGCTGGATCGGCGACGTGCGCATCAGCTCGCGCGCGCTGGAACCCGGGGAGTTCCTCAGCGCCCCGGTCACCGCGACCCGCGAGGGCTGACCGGGCGCCCCGGGCGGGCCCGGACGCGAGGAGGGCGGCCACCCCACCGGGGTGACCGCCCTCCTCGCCGTCAGGCGCCCGTCAGGCGTCGACCAGCGAACGCAGCACGTACTGCAGGATGCCGCCGTTGCGGAAGTAGTCCGCCTCGCCGGGGGTGTCGATGCGCACGACCGCGTCGAACTCCACGGTGGAGCCGTCCTCCTTCGTCGCCGTCACCTTCACGGTGCGCGGGGTGGTCCCGGAGTTGAGCTCGGTCAGGCCGGCGATGTCGAACGTCTCGGTGCCGTCCAGGCCGAGGGAGCCGGCGCTCTCGCCCGCGGGGAACTGCAGCGGCACGACGCCCATGCCGATGAGGTTCGAGCGGTGGATGCGCTCGAAGCTCTCGGTGATGACGGCGCGCACGCCCAGCAGCGCGGTGCCCTTCGCCGCCCAGTCGCGCGAGGACCCGGAGCCGTACTCCTTGCCACCCAGCACGACGAGCGGGGTGCCCTGCTCGGCGTAGTGCTGCGCGGCGTCGTAGATGGTGGTCTGCTCGCCGCCGCGGGTGAAGTCGCGGGTGAAACCGCCCGAGACGCCGTCCAGCAGCAGGTTCTTCAGCCGGATGTTGGCGAAGGTGCCGCGGATCATCACCTCGTGGTTGCCGCGGCGCGAGCCGTAGGAGTTGAAGTCCTTGCGCTCCACCCCGTGCTCGGACAGGTACGTACCGGCCGGGCTGTCGGGCTTGATGGACCCGGCGGGCGAGATGTGGTCGGTGGTCACCGAGTCGCCCAGCAGCGCGAGGACGCGCGCGCCGGAGATGTCGGTCACCGGGGACGGCTCGGCCTGCATGCCCTCGAAGTACGGGGGCTTGCGCACGTAGGTGGACTCCGCGTCCCAGGCGAAGGTGTCGCCCTCCGGGGTGGGCAGGCCCTGCCAGCGCTCGTCGCCGGCGAACACGTCCGCGTAGTCCTTGACGAACATGTCCTTGCTGATGGCCTCGCCGATGACCCGCTCGACCTCGGCGGCGTCGGGCCAGATCTCGCGCAGGAACACGTCGTTCCCCGCCTCGTCCTGACCGATCGGGTCGTTCTCGACGTCCCAGTCCATGGTGCCGGCGATCGCGTAGGCGATGACCAGCGGCGGGGACGCGAGGTAGTTCATCTTCACGTCCGGGTTGATCCGGCCCTCGAAGTTGCGGTTGCCGGACAGGACGGCGGTCACCGCGAGGTCGTTCTCCTGGATCGCCGCGGAGATCTCCTCCGGCAGCGGGCCGGAGTTGCCGATGCAGGTGGCGCAGCCGTACCCGACGAGGTGGAAGCCGAGCTTCTCCAGGTACGGGGTGAGACCGGACTTCTCGTAGTAGTCGGTGACGACCTTGGAGCCGGGCGCCAGGGAGGTCTTCACCCACGGCTTGCGGGTCAGGCCCCGCTCCACCGCGTTCTTCGCCAGCAGGGCCGCGGCCACCATGACGGAGGGGTTGGAGGTGTTGGTGCAGGAGGTGATCGAGGCGATCGCGACGGCGCCGTGGTCGATCTCGGTCCGCGTGCCGTCGGCCATGGTGACGGCCACGCGCCTGGAGGGACGCCCCGTGACGGGCGCGTGCACCGGCTCCGGCGCGTCCTCGGCGTCGCCGCCGCCGGTGGCGGGCGGGTCGCTGGCGGGGAAGGACTCCGCGGAGGCCTCGTCGGCGGCACCGACGACGCCGTACGGCTGGGTGTTCTGCGGCACGCCCGGCTCGCGCTCGTCCGCGCCGGTGACGTCGGCGGTGACGTAGTCGGCCAGCGCCGCGCGGAACGCGCCCTTGGCCTCGGTCAGCACGATGCGGTCCTGCGGGCGCTTGGGGCCGGCGATGCTGGGCACCACGGTGGACAGGTCCAGCTCGAGGTACTCGGAGTACTCCGCCTCGCGGGAGGGGTCGTGCCAGAGGCCCTGCTCCTTGGTGTACGCCTCGACGAGGGCGACCTGCTCGTCGCTGCGGCCGGTCAGGCGCAGGTAGTCCAGGGTGACGTCGTCGATCGGGAAGATCGCCGCGGTGGAGCCGAACTCGGGGCTCATGTTGCCGATGGTGGCGCGGTTGGCCAGCGGCACCGCACCGACGCCCTCGCCGTAGAACTCCACGAACTTGCCCACCACGCCGTGCTTGCGCAGCATCTCGGTGATCGTCAGCACGACGTCGGTGGCGGTGGCACCGGCCGGGATGGAACCGGAGAGCTTGAAGCCCACCACGCGCGGGATGAGCATCGACACCGGCTGGCCGAGCATGGCGGCCTCGGCCTCGATGCCGCCGACGCCCCAGCCCAGCACGCCCAGGCCGTTGACCATCGTGGTGTGCGAGTCGGTGCCGACGAGGGTGTCGGGGTAGGCCTGCAGCTCGCCGCCCACCTCGCGGGGGAAGACCACGCGCGCCAGGTGCTCGATGTTGACCTGGTGCACGATGCCGGTGCCCGGCGGGACGACCCGGAAGTCGTCGAACGCGGTCTGGCCCCAGCGCAGGAACTGGTAGCGCTCGCGGTTGCGCTGGTACTCCAGGTCGACGTTCTGCTCGAAGGCGTCGGGACGGCCGAAGACGTCGATGATGACGGAGTGGTCGATGACCATCTCGGCCGGCGAGAGCGGGTTGATCCTGGTGGGGTCGCCGCCGAGCTCGGCGACGGCCTCGCGCATCGTGGCGAGGTCGACGATGCAGGGCACGCCGGTGAAGTCCTGCATGAGGACGCGGGCCGGGGTGAACTGGATCTCGGTGTCCGGCTCGGCGCCGGGGTCCCAGCCGGCCAGGGCGCGGACGTGGTCGGCCGTGATGTTGGCGCCGTCCTCGGTGCGCAGCAGGTTCTCCAGGAGGACCTTGAGGCTGAAGGGCAGCTTCTCGGCCCCCTCGACCGCCGCGAGGCGGAAGATCGTGTAGTCGGTCCCGCCGACTGTTAGGGTAGCCTTCGCTTCGAAGCTGTTCTGGCTGCTCACCGTGAGCTCCTCACTCGTCGTCCGCTTCGCCGTCGTCGCGGGTCGTGCGCGTCGGGTCCGATGCTGCCACCGCCCGGGTGGGCCCGGAGCGGCGCCCCACCGTGTTCGCCGACCATTTATCTCGACGTCAAGATACCACCGGACGGCCCCGGTGCGCCGGGGCCGCCCGCGCTCAGCGCGCCGGGACCAGCCGCGCCACGCACTCCACGTGGTGCGTCATCGGGAACAGGTCGAACGCCCGCAGCCCGTCCAGGACGTAGCCGCGCTGCGCGAAGGACGCCACGTCCCGCGCCAGCGCCGCCGGGTCGCACGCCACGTACGCCACCGCCCGCGGGCGCAGCCGCGCGATCGCCTCGACCGCCTCCCGGCCCGCGCCCGAGCGCGGCGGGTCCAGGACCACCACGTCCACGCCTGCGCCCTCCAGCTCCGGGTCGGCCAGCGCCTCCTCCACGCGCCCCTCCCACAGCTCCACCTGCGGGGCGTCGTGCAGCGAGCGCCGCGCGTCGCGCACCGCGCGCGCCTCGCCCTCCACGGCCAGCACGGAGCCCTCCTCGCCCACCGCGCGCGCCAGCACCGCGGTGAACAGCCCGGCCCCCGCGTACAGGTCCAGGGCCCGCTCCCCCGCCCGGGGTGCGAGCGCGTCCAGCACGGCCTCCGTCAGCACCGTGCCGGCACCGGCGTGGACCTGCCAGAAGCCCGCGCCGCTGACCCGGAAGGACAGCTCCTCCCCGTGCACGAGCACCCGCTCGCCGACCCGGGTGCGGCCGCTGACGCGGTGCAGCCCCTCGGGGGTGCGCACCGCGACCGAGGCGCCGGGCAGCTTCGGCAGGTGCGCGCGGGCGCCCTCGCTGGGCGTCACCACGACCAGCGGGTCGCCGCCGTCGGAGCCGGCCGCCACCTCGACCGTCGCCACGTTCCCGAAGCGCTGCCCCAGCACCCCGCTGCCGGCGACGGCGGGCGTGGAGATCGGGCAGTCCGCCAGCGGCACCACCTCGTGCGAGCGGTGCCCGCGCAGCCCGGTGCGCCCCTCGGCGTCGACGGCGAACTGCGTGCGGGTGCGCCAGCGCAGGCCGGGGTGCTCCGGTGCCGGCGCGCCCGGGGGCAGCGGCACCTCCTCCACGTCCACCTGCACCTCCAGTCCCGCCAGCCGGTGCAGCTGCTCGGCCACCACCTGCGCCTTCAGCGCCCGCTGGCGCGGCAGGGTGGCGTGCTGCAGGTCGCAGCCGCCGCACAGCCCCGGCTTCGCCACCGGGCAGGGCGGCTCGACGCGGTCGGGGTCGGCGCGCAGCACCCGCACCGCGTCGGCGCGCCAGAAGCGCGAGCCGTCGGAGCCCTCGGTCACGCGCGCCAGCACCCGCTCCCCCGGCAGGGCGTGGCGGACGAAGACGACGCGGCCCTCGTGGCGGGCCACGCAGTGCCCGCCGTGGGCCACGGGGCCGACCTCCACCTCGAACTCGGTGCCGGTGCGGTCCGCGCCCCTCGCCCCGGAGGACCGGGTGCGCCGGTCGCGGCGGGCGCCGGGCGCCGCGGCGCGGGCCGGGCGGCTCACCGGGCCTCCTCGCGCTCGCCGCCGGCGGCCGGCGGGGTGGTCGCGGTGGGCGAGCCGGAGTCCGGGCGCGTCGGGGTCGGCCCGAACGTGCCGCGGCGCACCACGCCCGGCGCGGAGCGCTCCACGCGGTCCTCCATCCCCTCCGAGCTGGTCAGCTGCCACGGGACGCTCGCCACCATCACCCCCGGGGTGTAGCGCAGCCGCGCCCTCAGGCGCAGCGCGGACTGGTTGTGCAGCAGGGTCTCCCACCAGTGGCCCACGACGTACTCGGGCACGTAGACGGTCACCAGGTCGCGCGGGTGGCGCGCGCGCAGCGCCTTGACGTGCTCGAGCACCGGCTTGGTGATCTCCCGGTACGGCGAGTCGAGCACCGTCAGCGGGATCGGCAGGCCGAGCGCGTCCCAGCGCGCCTGCAGCGCGGCGGTCTCCTCCGGGTCCACCGAGACGGTGACCGCCTGCAGGTCGGTGAGGCGCGCGGCGCGCGCGTACGCCAGGGCCCGCAGCGTCGGCTTGTGCAGCTTGGAGACCAGCACGACGCCGCGCACACCGGTGGGCAGCGCCTTCACCGCCGCGCCCTCGGCGATCTCCAGCTCGCGCGCCACCGAGGTGTAGTGCCGGCGGATGAGCTTCATGTTCGCGAAGAGCACCACCATCGCCAGGATCGCCAACCACGCGCCCTGCGTGAACTTCGTCAGCAGCACGATGACGAGCACCAGCCCGGTCAGGGCCAGGCCGACGGAGTTGATGACCCGCGAGCGCTTCATCCGCGCGCGCGCCGCGGGGTCCCGCTCGGTGCGCAGGTGCCGCGTCCAGTGCCGCACCATGCCGGTCTGGCTCATCGTGAAGGACACGAACACGCCCACCACGTACAGCTGGATGAGCCGGGTGACCTGCGCGTCGAACGCCAGGATCAGCACGATCGCGGCGCCGGCCAGGGCGATGATGCCGTTGGAGAAGGCCAGGCGGTCGCCGCGCGCGTGCAGCTGCTTGGGCAGGTAGCCGTCGCGCGCCAGGATCGAGGCCAGCACCGGGAAGCCGTTGAAGGCGGTGTTGGCCGCCAGCACGAGGATGACGCCGGTGGCGGCGGTGACGACGTAGAAGGCGACCGGGAAGTGGTCGAAGACCGTCGCGGCGAGCTGGCCGATGATCGGGTCCTGCACGAAGTCCTCGCCGACCGGCACGCCGTCCTCGAGCAGCTGGACCGAGGGGTCCTCCGCGAAGCGCACGTGGGTGAGGTTCGCCAGCGCGATCGTGCTGACGAGCATGGTGACGCTGATGGTGCCCAGCAGCAGCAGCGTCGTGGCCGCGTTGCGGCTCCTGGGCTCGCGGAAGGCCGGCACGCCGTTGCTGATGGCCTCCACACCCGTCAGGGCGGCGGCGCCGGAGGAGAACGCCCGCAGGATCAGGAAGGCCCCCGCCAGGCTGGTGAGGCCGCCGGAGATGTCGTGCTCGGCCGTCAGCTCGTAGCGGGAGCTCTCCGCCATCGGCAGGTCGCCGAACAGGTACCGGCCGAAGCCGTACAGCGCCATGCCGAGGATGGAGAACATGAAGACGTACGTGGGGATCGCGAACGCGGTGCCGCTCTCGCGGACCCCGCGCAGGTTCACGGTCATCAGCACCAGCACCAGGGCGGAGGCGAAGAGGGCCTCGTGCCCGCGCAGCGCGGGGATCGCGGTGGCCGCGTACTGCGCGCCGGAGGAGATCGACACCGCCACCGTCAGGACGTAGTCCACGAGCAGGGCGCTGCCCACCGTCAGGCCCGCGCTGGGGCCCAGGTTCACCGTGGCGACCTCGTAGTCGCCGCCGCCGGAGGGGTAGGCGTGCACGTTCTGCCGGTACGAGGCGACCACCACGAGCATGACCACGACCACGGCCGCGCCCACCCACGGGGAGACCGCGTAGGCGGCGATCCCCGCGATGGACAGGGTCAGGAAGATCTCGTCGGGGGCGTAGGCGACCGAGCTGAGGGCGTCCGAGGCGAACACCGGGAGCGCGACGCGCTTGCGCAGGAGGGTCTCGGACAGTCGCTCGCTGCGGAACGGCCGGCCGACGAGCACGCGCTTGACCGCGTCCGTCACAGAGGGCACGTCCACCGATGCTACGGCCGCGCCACCGCTGCGGCGGCACGCCGCGGGGCCGCCCGGGCGACCGGCCGCGCGGGCGCAGCCGCCTGCGCGGACGGCCACGGCGGCGGGCGCGCCGGCGAGGCGGTAGCGTCGCCGCCCGGGAGGACCCGCCGGCCACGCCGGCGCTCCCGGCCGCACAGGACGCACCGGAGGGGTCGTGCACTTCGTGATCATGGGGTGTGGGCGTGTCGGCTCCACCCTGGCGCTGACCGTGGAGCAGCGCGGGCACAGCGTCGCCGTCGTCGACCAGGACACCGACGCCTTCCGCCGGCTGGGCACCTCCTTCACCGGCCAGCGCGTCACCGGCGTCGGCTTCGACCACGACACCCTCGTGGAGGCCGGCATCCACCAGGCCGGCGCCTTCGCCGCGGTCTCCTCCGGCGACAACTCCAACATCCTCGCCGCGCGCGTGGCGCGGGAGAAGTTCGGCGTGGAGACCGTCGTGGCGCGCATCTACGACCCGGGGCGCGCCGAGGTCTACCAGCGCCTGGGCATCCCCACCATCGCCACCGTGCGCTGGACCGCCGACCAGGTCCTGCGCCGGCTGGTGCCCGAGGGCACCCTCAGCGAGTTCCGCGACGCCAGCGGCCGCGTGGCCCTCGTCGAGGTACCGGTGCACGAGGCGTGGGTGGGCAAGCCCCTGCACGTGCTGGAGGCCGCCGCCGGCGTGCGGGTGGCGTACGTCACCCGGCTCGGGCAGGGGATGGTGCCGGCGAGGGGCACCGTCCACCAGGAGGGCGACCTGGTGCACGTCGTCGTCGCCGAGGAGCGCACCGCCGCGGCCGCCGCCGTGCTCGCGGCCGCGCCGGGAGGGGGGGCCTGATGCGCGTCGTCATCGCCGGCGCCGGGATCGTGGGGCGCTCCATCGCGCGCGAGCTGCTGGCCAACTCGCACCGCGTGCTGCTGGTGGACCGCTCCCCGGCCGCCATGAAGATCACCAGCGTGCCCGACGCGCAGTGGCTGCTCGCCGACGCCTGCGAGATCTCCAGCCTCGACGAGGCGGAGCTGACCGACTGCGACGTCGTGGTCGCCGCCACCGGCGACGACAAGGCCAACCTCGTCGTCTCCCTGCTGGCCAAGACCGAGTACGGGGTGCCGCGCACCGTGGCGCGGGTGAACAACCCCAAGAACGAGTGGCTCTTCGACGAGGCGTGGGGCGTGGACGTCGCGGTGTCCACGCCGCGGCTGATGACGGCGCTCGTCGAGGAGGCCGTCAGCGTCGGCGAGCTCGTGCGCCTGTTCACCTTCCAGCAGGGCAGGACCTCGATGGCCGAGTACACCCTGGACACCGCCAGCCCCGCCGTGGGCCGCACCGTCGGGCAGCTGCCGCTGCCGGCGGACGCGGTGCTCGTGGCCATCGTGCGCGGGGACCGGCCCATCCCGCCCACGCCCGACGACGTCCTCGAGGCCGGCGACCACCTGATGTTCCTCAGCGTCCCCGAGGTCGAGGCGGAGCTCAGCGCGCTGCTCGGCGCGCGCTGAGCACCGGTCCGGGAGCCCTCAGGTGCGCCGGGTGCGCTCCCGGGGGTGCTCCGGGGCCGTGCCGGGCTCCGGTTCCTCCGGCTGCAGGGGCGTGCGCCCGCGCAGCAGCAGCGCGCCGGCGACCACCACGCCCAGCACGAGCAGGGGCCAGCCCAGCACGAGCTTGCTGACGGCCAGCTCCGTCGTCCACTCGCCCCCGCTGGCGCGGTCCGCCAGGTACAGGGGCAGCTGCACCGCCACGCGCACCACGTAGCCGGCCAGGAGCAGGCCGGTGAGCTTCTGGCACAGCGCGACGACGCCGCGGTCGCGCCGCCACCCCGTGGGGTCCTCGGTGACGGCGCCCACGACGAACCCCACCACCGGCCAGCGCGCCGCCATGGAGACGGCGAAGACGACCGCGAGGGCCGCGTTGAGCAGGATGCCCGGCAGGAACACGTCCGCGGCGCGGCCGGTGCGCGAGGCGATGAACGCGGCGACGGCGGTGGCGAGGATGCCGCCGACCGCGTGCTGCACGGTCTCGCGGCGCGCGACCCGCACGACCAGGGCCACCAGCAGCACGGCCACGGAGGCGCCCACGGAGACCAGCACGTCGGAGGTGAGGAGCCAGCCGATCAGGAAGGCCAGCGCCGGGGCCGCCGAGTCCAGCAGCCCCCGCCACCCGCCGAGCGCGGCGGACAGCCGCCGGCGCACCACCTCCTCGACCGTGGTGGGGGCGGCGTCCCCGGCGGCGCCGCCGGAGCCACCGGCCGCCCCGCCGAGCGCACCGGGCGGCTCCGGCGAGGGCGTCACGCGCCCTCGGGGCAGAGCAGGTCGTACCCGGGGTTGAAGATCACGCGGTGACCGTCGTCGTCGGCGATCAGGCCGCGGGCCCGCAGGCGCCGGCCCGGCTCGACGCCGGCGATGCGCCGCCGCCCCAGCCACACCAGCGACACGGACCCGGAGCCGTCGAACAGCTCCGCCTCCAGGGCGGGCACGCCGCCGCGCGGGCGCAGGGTCACCGAGCGCAGCGTGCCGCACACGCAGGCGCGCGTGCGGCTGGGGATGGCCCCGCACGGCGTCCCGCCGTGGCGCACGGCGTCCTGCTGGGCCTCCTCGGCCACGAGGTCCGACTCGGATGCGGTGAACCGCTGAAGCGCGCGACGCCACAGGGGCGTGCTCAGCACCGACGACTTCGACACGTGCACAGCGTAGGACCCTCCCGGCCCGGCGGTGGCCCGGTCACCCGCGCGGGCGAGCCGGGCGGCACCGCGAACGGCTCAGCGGACCTCGGTGATCTCCGGGCCGCGCTCGAACGGCTTCAGGTCCTCGCGGCCGCCCTCCGGCCGCTCCCCCTGCTCCTGCCCCTGTCCCTGCTCCTGTCCCGCGGGTGCGCCCTGGGGCCGGCCCTGCGGCGGCAGCGCCAGCGGGATCAGCTCGCGGGGAGCCATCGCCTCGGTGCCGCGCACCACCACGACGTCGCGGACGACGCCCTCCAGCGCCTGCGCGGCCTGCGGGTCGTGCGCCGCCGGGCCGGAGAAGACGGCCCGCAGGAACCAGCGGGGACCGTCGACGCCGACGAAGCGGGTCGGCTGGTGCGCGGTGCGCCCGTCCTCCGTGCGCACCGGCAGCCGGCACAGCAGCTCGGAGCCGAAGGGGCCGGTGCGCTCCTCGGAGGCGCCGCCCTGGGCGGCGACCGCGGCGGCGATCTCCGCGCGGATCTCGTCCCACACCCCGCTGGTGCGGGGCGCGGCGAACACCTGCAGCTGCGCGGCGGAGCCGGCCAGGCCCACCGTGACGGCGATGACGCGCTTGCTGGCCTCCTCCACCTCGAAGCGGAGCTCCATGCCCTCGCGACCGGCCAGGCGCAGCCCGCCCAGCGGCAGGCGCCCGTCCTCCGCCGGAACCTCGGAGGAGTCGAAGGGGCCGTTCGAGCGGTCCGCTGCCACGGAGGTCGCCGGGGCCGCGCCCCGTTCCTCCGGAGCGGCGGGCGCGTCCTCCACGGCCTCGGGCGCGGCGCCCCGCGCGGGGCCCCCGGGAGCGCTCTCGGCGGTGCCGTCGGAGGTGCCCTCGGGAACGACCTCGGCGGTGGCCTCGGTCGTGCCCTCGGTGTCCTTCGCTCGCTTGCGGCGGAACAGGCTCACGGTCGTCCCTCTCCGGTGCTGGTGCTCTGGTCTGTCGGCCGGGGTGCCCCCGTCAGCGCCTGCGAACCGCCCGTCGAGCCGTGCCCGCCCTCGCCCCGCGCGGACACCGGCAGGCTGGCGACGGGCACGAAGCGGACCCGCTCCACGCGCTGGACGACGAGCTGCGCCACCCGGTCGCCGGCCCGCAGCTCCACGGCCTCGCGCAGGTCGGTGTTGTGCAGGGTGACGCGGATCTCCCCGCGGTACCCGGCGTCGACGGTGCCGGGAGCGTTCAGCGTGGTCAGCCCGCGCCGCGCCGCCAGGCCGGAACGGGGCACGACGAACGCCGCGTACCCCTCCGGCAGCGCGATCGACACGCCCGTGGGGACGGTGACGCGCTCGCCCGGGCCGATCACGACGTCGACGCGGGTCGTCAGGTCGGCGCCCGCGTCACCGGGGTGCGCGTACCCCGGCAGCGCGGCGGGGTCGGCCAGGACGGTCGCCACCTCCAGGGCGGCTCCGGGCTCGACGGCGTCGGCGTTGCTCACGGGCGCCGACCCTACCGGCCGTCCCGGCACCGCGCCGGGGCGGCGCCGGGGTGGCGCCGGGGCTGCGCGGGGGTGGTGCGGCGCGTGAGAAGCTGACGCGGTGAGCAGCACCCCCGTTCCCCGCTCCACCGCCGGTGCGGGTGCCGGCACGGCGGCGTGGCACGAGCGCTGGTGGCCGGCGCCGACGACCTGGCTGGCCTGGCTGCCGGCGGTGGCGGGCGGCGCCCTGATCGCCCTGCCGATCCTCGGGCCGGTCGGTGCGGCCGCGGGGGCGGCGCTCGGCGCGGCGCTCGCGGTGGTGGTGCTGCTGAGCATGGCCTCCACCGTGGAGGTCGCCGACGGGCACCTGCGCGCCGGCCGCGCCCGGCTCCCGCTGCACGTGGTGCGCGGCGTCGACGTCGTGCCCGCCGAGCAGCGCCGAGCCGCGCTGGGCCCCGAGCTGGACGCCCGCGCCCACCTGGCGATCCGCTCCTGGGTGCCGACGGCCGTGCGCGTCCACCTGGACGACCCGGCCGACCCGACCCCCTACTGGGTGGTCTCCACCCGTCACCCCCAGCGGCTCGCGGACGCGATCGCCCGCGGCCGCTGAGGGCGGTGGCCGCTCAGGCGGCGCAGTCGTTGCACACCACGCGGCCGTCGCCGGTGTCGTGCAGCTGGCTGCGGTGCACCACCAGGAAGCAGCTGGTGCACGTGAACTCGTCCTGCTGGCGCGGGAGGACCCGCACCGACAGCTCCTCGTTGGACAGGTCCGCACCGGGCAGCTCGAACCCCTCCGCGGCCTCCGTCTCGTCCTCGTCGACGGCACCGGAGCTCTTGTCCGTGCGACGGGCCTTCAGCTCCTCGATGGAGTCCTCGTTCAGCTCGTCGTCGTTCTTGCGCGGTGCGTCGTAGTCGGTGGCCATGACCCCTGCCTCACTCCGTGAATCCGTCGTCCTGCGGCCCGCTCAACGCGGCGCGGGCCCGAATGATGCCCGCCCCCCGGGCCCTGCGCGCCGGTGCCCCGTTCGGCGAGGCGAGCACGCATCATGACCTACCCTGGCGCGCCCCACGAACCGGGGCTCCTCACGGCGCGTCGCGACACGCCACGCAGGGCAGTCGGGAGTGGGCCACCCGGGCCACCCGACGGGCCGTGGGCCGTCCACAGGAGCGCAGCGGGAGTTGGAACGGGCTCCGACGGCCCGTAGTGTGCCGCCGTCCCCGCCGACCGGCGGACCGCGGCGCCCCGGCGCCGACCGGGCGCCGGGGCGCCCGAAGCTCTCGAGGAGGTGCCGTGCCCGTGCAGCAGCCCGCGCAGGAGCCCGTGCAGGAACCGTGCGCGAGCGAGGCGACGACCGTGCCCCACGGCGACACCGCCCGCACCGCGCCCGCCTTCGTGGCGGAGCTGTCCGAGCGCGTCCAGCAGACGCGCGCCACGATCGACTCCGCCACCGCGGCCGGTGAGGAGGAGCTCGCCGCCGCCCACCTGGGCGAGCTGGAGGGGCTCGTCGACCTGGCCGCCGCCCACGACGTCGCCCTGCCCGACACCGTCGCCTACCTCGCCGCGCAGCAGGCCGAGCCGTCGGCCGCCCAGCAGCCGGAGCCGCAGGCCGCCGAGCGGCCCGCCGCGGTCGACCTGACGCTGCCCGCCCAGCGCGGCGCCGCCTGCCCGGCCACCTGAGCGGACCCCGGACGCCGCGAGGCCCCCGTCCCAGGCCGGGACGGGGGCCTCGCGGCGTCCGCCCACGGGCGGACGCGGTCGCTCACCCCGGCTGAGCCACCGCGGCGGCGCACCGCGGTGGCTCAGCCGGCCAGCTCGGCCCGCAGCGCCTCGTGCAGGCCGTCCGCGGCCACCAGCACGCCCGCCGAGCCGGCGGGACCGCCGTCGAAGCCGGTGACCCGCGCACCCGCCTCGGACGCCACGAGGGCACCGGCGGCCAGGTCCCAGGGCTTCAGCCCGCGCTCGTAGTAGGCGTCCAGCCGCCCGGCTCCCACCCAGCACAGGTCCAGCGCCGCGCTGCCGACGCGCCGCACGTCCCGCACGCGCGGCAGCAGGCGGGCCAGCACCGCGGCCTGCTCGGCGCGCCGCACCGGGTCGTAGCCGAAGCCGGTGCCCACCAGGGCGCGGTCCAGCGCCACGTCCGCCGGTCCGGGCAGCGCCCGCTCGCGCTCGCCGTCGCGCAGGCTCGCCCCCAGGCCGAGGGCCGCGCTCCACGACTCCCCGGTCGTGGGGTCGTGCACGCACCCCGCCAGCACCGTCCAGGTGGCCGGGTCGGGCCGCTCCGCGCCGCGCGAGGGGTCGAGCACGCAGGCGACGCTGACGGCGTACGCGCGCAGCCCGTACAGGTAGTTGACGGTGCCGTCCACGGGGTCGACCACCCAGGTCAGCCCGGAGGTGCCGGGCCGGTGCCCGCCCTCCTCGCCCAGCACCCCGTCGTCCGGGCGCGAGCGGCCCAGCACCTCGCGCAGCAGCTGCTCGGAGGCGTGGTCCATGGCGGTGACGACGTCGGTGGGGGTGGACTTCGTGGCCGCCACCTCCACCCGGTCGGGGCGGCCGGTGCGCACGAGCTCACCGGCCGCGGCGGCGGCCTCGACGGCCACGCGCCGCAGCTCGGCCAGCTGCCGGGCGCCCGGCACGCCGTCCGGAGCCGCGTCGCCCTCGCCCGCGCCGCTCACGCCGGCGCCGGGGCGAGGTAGTCCTCGCCCGTCGCGGCGGGCAGCTCGGTGCGCAGGTTGCGGCAGCAGCCGACGGGGCAGACGGTGTGGGAGGGACCCAGGGTCCCCGCGGCCGGCTGCTCGGGGCGCTCCCCGCGGGCCTGCGCGACCCGCTCCTGGAGAAGGTCCACCAGACCCGCGACGAACGTCGCGTCCGCGCCGACCGTGGCAGCGCGCGCGAACGGCAGCCCGATCTCGGCGGCGGTCTCCGCGGCCTCGGTGTCGAGGTCGAACTTGACCTCCATGTGGTCGCTGACGAAGCCGACGGGGGCCACGACCACCCCGGGCACGCCCTGCTCGCGCAGCGCGCGCAGGTGGTCGTTGACGTCCGGCTCCAGCCAGGGCTGGCTGGGCGGCCCGGAGCGCGAGCAGTACGCCAGGTCCCACGGCACGTCGCCGCCGCGCCCGGCGCCCACGCGGCGGGCGACCTCCGCGGCCACGTCGAGGTGCTGGCGCACGTAGGCGCCGCCGTCGGGGCCGGAGACGTCGTTCATGGCGTCCGGAATCGAGTGGGTGACGAAGACCACGCGGGAGCCGTCCGGCACCTCGTCGAGCGCGCGCGCCACGGCGCGGGCGTTGACCTCGGTGAAGGCGGGGTGGTTGAAGTAGTGGCGGACCTTGTCGAACTCGACCTGCCGGCCCTCCTCCGCCAGCGCCTGCGCCGTGCGGGCCAGGTCCTCGCGGTACTGCCGGCAGCTGGAGTAGGACGAGTAGGCGCTGGTGAAGACCACCAGGAAGCGGCGGGCGCCGGCCTCGTGGGCCTCGCGCACCACGTCGGTGGCGTACGGCTCCCAGTTGCGGTTGCCCCACAGCAGCGGCAGGTCCGCCAGGCCGCGGGCGTCCAGCTCGGTGCGCAGCTGCGCCAGCAGGGCGCGGTTCTGGTCGTTGATGGGGCTCTTGCCGCCGAAGTGCAGGTAGTGCTCGGCGACGGCCTCGAGCCGCTCTCGCGGGATGCCCCGCCCCCGCGTGACGTTCTCGAGGAACGGCATCACGTCGTCGGGGCCCTCCGGGCCACCGAAGGACAGCAGGAGGACGGCGTCGTAGGGACGCGCGGAGGTCGTCGCAGCGCTCACGGGCCCATTCTCACCGCTGCGCGGCGGCGTGCCCGACGGGGGTGCGGTGCCCGGGCGAGCACGGCCGGCCACCCCTGAGCCTCGACCTGAGGTGGAGGGTCCCCGCGGATCCGTGGGCGGCGCCGGGTGAACGGCACGGCACGCAGGTGGCAGAGTGCGTGCAGCGCTCGGCCCGACCGGGAGCCGCGCCGGCCCGGCCAGTCCGGCCGCGCCGCCGCAGACGACACCGCTGGAGGACGCCCTCATGCAGGACCTGAGGCTCGTCGGGGTCCACGACGACGGCGAGCACGTGGTGCTCGCCGGCGCCGATGGAGCGCGTTACCGGCTGCGGGTGGACGAGGCGCTGCGCGCGGCGGTGCGCCGCGACCGGGCCCGGCTCGGCCAGCTGCAGATCCAGCTGGAGTCGCAGCTGCGTCCCCGGGACATCCAGGCGCGCATCCGCGCCGGCGAGTCCGCCGAGGAGATCGCCGAGTCCGGTGGACTGCCCCTGGACCGGGTGCGCCGCTACGAGGGTCCGGTGCTCGCCGAGCGGGCCCACGTGGTCGGCCTGGCCCGCGGCACCGCCTACGGCCGCTCCGGGGGCAACGGCACGCTGGACGAGCTGGTGGTGAGCCGCCTGAGCGCCCGCGCGGTCGACCTCGAGGGGACGCGCTGGGACGCCTGGCGGCAGGAGGACGGCGACTGGACCGTGCAGGTGGAGTTCGTCGCCGGTGGCCGCGGGCGCGTGGCGCGCTGGTCCTTCGACCCCGGCTCGCGAGCGCTGACGGCCACCGACGACGAGGCCCGCTGGCTGAGCGAGGAGGAGCCGGCCGAGGCCGGGCCGCTGCCCGCCCGCCGCCTGGTGAGCGTGGCCGGCGAGGCCGCGCGCGGGCCGGAGCGGGTGTACGACGTGGAGGCCGACGGCGGGGTGCGCACCGGCCGCGGGCAGCGCCCGGCTCCCGGGGACCTGGCCGCCGGTCTGCTGGACGCCCTGGACGCCCAGCGCGGGGTGCGCGGGGAACCCGCTCCCGCGGCCGAGGCGGAGCCCGCCCCGCGGGTCGACGCCCTGCTGGCGGACCCCCCGCCCGCGCACCCGCCGGCGTCCGCGCCGCACGAGCGCGAGGACCGCACGGTGCTGCCGCCCCCGCGCCCGGCCTCCCCGGAGCCCGGGGCGCAGGAGCACGGCCCGGACGACGCGGCCGCCGAGGTCGCGACGGCGCCCGCCGAGCGCGCACCCGCCGGGCAGGGCCCCGCCGAGCACCCGCGGGTCGAGGAGGTCACCGCCGACGAGGCACCGCCCGGTCAGGCCCGTGCACCGCGCGAGGCCACCGCGCTGCGGGACCCGGAGGGCCTCGAGCCCCTCTCCGGGGACGACGCCGCGGCGGAGCAGGACCCGGAGCGGGAGGCGGCGCAGGGCACTGCCGAGGGGGCGACGACCCCGGACGTCCCCGAGGCGCCGGGCGCGCCTCGCGCGGACGGAGCAGCGCAGGCCGGGTCCGGCGGGCAGCAGGACGGCACGACGACGTCCGGGGAGCGGCCCGCTCCCCGGCGGCGCAACCGCTCCGCCCGTCGCGCCCAGGGCGGCGGCACCGGCGGCAAGCGCTCCAGCGTCCCCAGCTGGGACGAGATCATGTTCGGCGCCAAGAAGGACTGAGGCCCCGGGCACGACGAGACCCCCGGGCGGTGAACCGCCCGGGGGTCTGGTCGTACCGGCTCACGGAACGGGGCGTCCGCCCCGCTCCACGGCCTCCTGCTCCACGACGACCTGCTCACTGCGCAGGTCGACCTCCACGACCTCCTCGTCCTGCACCGTCCGCACCCCCACGCGCACCACCTCGACGGGTTGCACGCGCAGGGAGACGACCGGCACCTCCTCGTGGAGGACGATCTCCAGGGGCTCCGCGGAGGCGGGGCCGGTGGGGTTCTCCCCCGCCGGGCCCGCTGCGGCCCCGTCCAGCGGCTCGTGCTCGACGACGAGCCGCTCGACGCGGACCGGGACCTCGACGGTGCGGACCTCGGAGACGATCTGCTTGCGGATCCGGACACGTTCGCGCGGTGCGCGAACGGTCCGGGTGCGCAGTTCCTCGGCCGAGCGGAGGACCTCGGCGTGCTCCTCG
>NZ_JBBBEM010000136.1:0-28759 GCF_037154035.1 Kineococcus sp. G2
GAGTCCGCGTCCTGAGCCTCTTGACACCGATCACCCACATAATGCCGAGAAGCGGATGCAGCTCGGGTTAGTACTTCGCCTTGAGACCGCTCCTGTGCCCTTGCCGGACGGAACCAGTGAAGATCATCGAGGGGCGCGTCTGCGCAGGCCCACGCCCGGCACGCTCGACGTCGTGGACCTCCTGCTGCTGCTCGCCCTAGCTCTGCTACCGGCGGGGGGCGTCATCGTCCTGGTCGCCTTCGTGCTCGCCGTAGCGACAGCACCACGCCGCCGGTCGGCGGTCCTCCTCGCGTTGGCCGGTGGCGTGCTCACTGCCGTCTGGGTCGTGCTTACCTACCGGAGCGCGATCCGCGCCGATGAGGGTGGGACCGGCGGAACCGTCTTCTCCGACGCCGGTTGGTTGGCTGCAGGTGTCGTCCTCAGCCTCGTGTCCCTGGTCCTCAACGCCCGCCACCGCCGCTAACGCCGCCACAGCGTGAGCACGTCGTCGAGCGTGTGAGCAGGAGTGCCTCGGAGCAGCAGGTTCGGGAGGTGTCAGCCGGTGCGGGTGACACCAGCGACTGGTGCGGCGCGATCCGGCGACCTGACCACCGACCCCACCTGCTGCAGCGACCACCGTGCGATGACGTCGACGCCGACGGTGAAGTCACCTTCGTGCGGACGCCCCAGGAAGCCGTGCACGGCGTCGGGCAGCACGTGATGCTCCACCGGCACACCAGCTGCCGCCAATTCAGCGGCGAACGGGGTGCTGGAGGCCCGCATCCCGTCCCGGTCGGCGTCCAGCAGCAACGCCGGCGGGAAGTCCGCCAGCTGGTGTCCGCCGGGGAAGGCCGACGGGTCACCCAGACGTGCCGGGGACCCGGCGTAGTTGAGGTTCATCGCCAGCATCGGCCAGCGGGTGTGGGTGAAACGACGCCGGCCGCGCAACCGGGCCCGCAGTGCCTGCGGTCGCGACGGCAGACGGGCGTGGAAGAACCCGTAGGCCAACACGACACCATCGAGGCGGGCGCCGTCTCCGGGGGCTGCCGTGGCTGCGGTCGCGGCGGCACCGGCCGCCAAGCAGGCGCCGGCGCTGGCCCCTCCTAGCAGCAGCGGGCCGGTGGACGTCGCCCGCACCTGGGCGAGCACCGCGGACACATCTTGGACCTGCGCGGGGAAGCGGGCCCGCGGCACGCCACTGGCCGAACGCTTCGGCAATGGCCGACGCGTCGACAGCAACGGAGCGAGGGGGTAGTCGACGGTCACCACCCGCACACCGCGCCCCGCCAGGGCCCGGGCGAAGGCATCGGACTCCGGCCCATCGAGACCACCGGCGAAGAAGGCACCCCCGTGCAGCCACACCAACGTCGGAGTGAGCGTCGGGATGAGCACGGTGGGGAGGGCTGCCGGTGGTCGGTAGCAGCGCGTCGAGACCGGCCCTCGTGGTCCCGTCACAACGGCTCGGACGGTGACGGGGCCAGGCGCGGGAGCATCCGGTGACGCTATCGGGACGACCAGCCCGGAGACCTCACGGTCATCCCGCCGATGGCGCGTGGTCGTGGGCGTCGGCGACTTCGCGCTCTTGCTGAAGTGCTGGCAGTTACTTGCGACCGCCCTGAACACCCTCCGGGGCGAGTCGAAGCCCCGGTGTGGGCCGTGCTGGAGCGATGACCCACACCGACGTGGAACACCGTCCTTCGACGACGCGCCCCCTGGTCCGCATGGTCGTCGCGGCTCTGGCGACGGGTGCGGTCCTGGCGCTGCTGAACCACTTCGTGCTCGACAACGCCGCGGTCAGGTCCGCCGTCACCGGCGCGGGTGCACCGCACGCGCGGCTCGACCAGCCACGACCGTGGCGTGCAGCAGCACCGCCACCACCCCGGCGTAGCCGACACCGAAGGTCGTCAGAGTCACCGCCTCGCCCCACGAGCGTCCAGAGCCCACCACGGCCAGCACCACGCCCACCGCCGCAGCCACCGCCGCGACCCGGCCGGCACGGCGCAGCCCCGGCTGCGCGGCCCGGTGCCCGACCCGCCAGCACTCCTCGCAGTGCGTGGTCGCCCTGGTGCGCACGCCCATCAGGGAGTTGCGCTCCAGCCCACCGGAGCGGACAGCCCTGGCCACGACCACCAGCAGCACCGCGAGCACCACCAAGCCCCACACGGCCGAGACCACAGCCCCCACCGGCACGCTCGCCCCTCCCAACGCTGGGTGATCGACACCCTCAGCCTGGCAGCCAGGCGGCCACCGTCCGCACTCACCCGCGCGGTGCGCCCGCTTCGCGACCTGTCGATCGGCGCGTGCGAGCGCAGTCCGCAGACCCCGCCGCGCGGCAGACGGCGGAATCGGATCCGCGGGGGTCGTGGCGGTCGAACCACCACGCCGATCGGCGCGGCGCGAAGGGGTCCAGCAGGGGCAGCGAGCGGAGGCCGCCACCACGGACGGCGCCGTGGTCGTGGGGTCCCCCGCGCGCAGGTCCGGGAACCCGGCAAACCCGTCGCGCCGGCGTCCGCGGGTGGGCAGACTCCGGGTGTGCGTCGCATCACCTCGGAGGCCGAGCTGCGGGAACTCGTCGGGGAGCCGCTGCCGCAGGCGCTCGCCAAGGAGCGGACCCGCCTGCACGAGATGGACCGGCGGTGGCTGGCCGCCTCCCCGTTCTGCCTGATCGCCACCTCCGGCGCCGACGGCAGCTGCGACGTCTCCCCGAAGGGCGACCCGCCCGGGTTCACGCTCGTCCTCGACGACACGACGATCGCGATCCCGGAGCGGCCCGGCAACCGCCGGGTCGACGGCTTCCGCAACGTCCTGGCCAACCCGCACGTCGGCCTGGTGCACCTCGTGCCCGGTCGCGGGGACACGCTGCGCATCAACGGCCGCGCCCACCTGGTCTCGGACGCGCCGTTCTTCGACCGGATGGTGGTGCGCGGGCACCGGCCGGTCCTGGCGCTCGTGGTGGAGGTCGAGCAGGTCTTCCACCACTGCTCGAAGGCGTTCCTGCGCTCGAAGCTGTGGGAGGAGGAGACCTGGGCGCCGGACGCGGTGCCGTCGCGGGCCGTGCTCGCCCGGACGCTGGAGCGCCCGGACGAGGCGCTGGAGGACCTGGAGCGCTACTACGGCCCCGACTACGCCGCCGGCCTCTACCGCGCCCGGTGAGCGCGCCGGCGCCCCGCGCACCCGCCGCGGCGCCCGGCGGCAGCAGGGGTGGTGCCGTCCTGGTCGCCGCGCTCGCCGTGGACTCCCTCGGCAACGGGTTGTTCCTGCCGCTGTCGCTGGTGTTCTTCCTCGAGCTGACCGACGTGCCGCTGGCGCTGCTGGGCGTGCTGCTGACGGTCGCGAACGCGGTGGCGCTGCCGGTGCCGCTGTGGGCGGGGGTGCTCGCCGACCGCGTCGGTGCCCTGCCGGTCGTCGTCGGTGCGCAGGTGCTGCAGGCCGCCGGGTTCCTCGCCCACGCGCACGTGGACGGCCCGGTGGGGGTCCTCGGCGCGGCCGCGCTCGTGGCGGTGGGGGTGCGGTTCTTCTGGTCGGCGGTGTTCACCGCGCTCGCCGACCACGCCGACGGGGGCGGCCGGTGGGCGGCGGACACGTGGTTCTCCGTCGCCAACGGTGCCCGCACCGCCGGGCTGGCCTGCGGTGGGCTCGTCACCGGTGTCGTGGTCGCCGACGGCCGGGCGGGCACCTACGTCGCCGTCGCCCACGCGGCCGCGGCCTGCTTCGCCGCGGCGGCGGTGCTCATCGCGGTGTTCGTGCGCGCCCCCCGCCCGGCGGGCGCCCACCCGGCCGGCGACGAGGAGGCGGGCGGCGGGTACGGGGTGGTGCTGCGCGACCGGCCGTTCCTGGCGCTGGTGGGGCTGAACACGGTCTTCGCCCTGGCCAGCGTGCTGCTCGCCCTGGCGCTGCCGACCGTGGTGCGCGAGGACCTGCGCGCAGCGCCGTGGCTGACCGGGGCGGTGCTGGCCGGCAACGCCCTGCTGGTGGCGGCGCTGTCCGCGCCCGTGGGTGCCCGCCTGCCCCGGTACCGCCGCACGAGGGTGCTGGCGCTGGCCGCGGCGCTGTGGACGGCGTGGGCGCTGGCGCTGGCGGTGCTCGGCCCGGGCGGCGCCGGCGTCGCCGTCGCGCTGGCGGCGGCGACCGTGCTGTTCACCGCCGCCGAGCTGCTGCACGCGCCCGCCTCCACCGCGCTGGCGGCCGCGGCGGCTCCGCCGCACGCGCGCGGCCGGTACCTGGCGAGCTTCCAGTACTCCTTCGCGCTCGCCTCGATCGCGGCGCCGGCGTTCTTCACGACCCTCTTCGCCGCCGGCACCGCCGCGCCCTGGCTGGCCCTGGCCGCCCTCGCCGCCGCCGCCGGGGCCGGGGTGCTCCTGCTGGAGCGGGTGCTGCCGCGCGCGGCCGTGCACCCCGCCGCGGCGGCGCAGCGGTAGGGCGCGCACCGGGTGCTCGACGGCCCGCCCTCAGAGCAGCAGGTTCAGCGCGGACAGCGCCGAGGCGGCCAGGACGACGTTCTCGAACAGGTCGCGGTTCAGCCGGCCGGCGACCCACCGCCCCACGAGGGCGCCGACGACGACGGCGGGCACCAGCAGCAGGTCCAGCTGCAGGGACTCGGCGCTGATGAGGCCCAGCCCGGCGCTGAACGGCAGCTTGACGACGTTGAGGATGAAGAAGAACCACGCGCCGGTGCCCAGGAACGACATCACCCCCAGCCCCATCGTGAACAGGTAGATCGACATGGGGGCGCCGCCGGCGTTGGCGACCATGGTGCAGAAGCCCGCCAGCGAGCCGAAGACCGCGGCGACGAGGCGCCTGCGGGTGGGGGAGGCGGGCACGAGGTCGCCGCCGCTGCGGCGCAGCCGGTGCCGGCGCAGCAGGTGCACGCCGACCAGCAGCAGGATCACCGCACCGATGGAGCGGCGCATCACGGTGTCGTCGACGACGTCGATGAACCACACGCCGAGCAGCAGCCCGACGACGACGCTGGGCAGCAGCCGCAGCAGCAGCGACCAGTCGGCGTGCCGGCGGTAGGCGGCGATCGCGAACAGGTCGCCGACGATGAGCAGCGGCAGGATCGCGCCGGTGGACTCCTTCGCCGGCAGCACCGTCGCGAAGACCGCGACCGCGACGGTGGCGGCGCCGCCGACGGCGGTCTTGGCGAACCCGACGACGAGGGCGGCGACCAGGAGCAGGACGAGGCCGGTGGTGCTCAGGTCCACGGGGCGCCCCGGCGCTGGTGCGGTGTCACCGCGCGAGGTTAGGTCATCGGTGCGGGTGCTCAGGCAGCCGGTTCCATGGCGGTGCGCAGCCGCTTCAGGATCCCCTGCAGCAGCCGCGACACCTGCATCTGGCTGACGCCGATGTCCTCGGCGATCCGGCTCTGGGTCCAGCCGTGCTCGAAGCGCAGCGACAGCACGCGGGCGTCGCGCTCGGGCAGGGAGGCCAGCAGCGGGGCCAGGGTGAGGTGGTCCACGGTGGCCTCCAGGGCGGCGTCGACGTCGCCGAGGGTGTCCAGGACGCTCGTGCGGGAGCCGTCGCCGGCGACGAGCTCGTCCAGGGAGTGCAGGCGGTACTGCTCGGTGGCGGCGAGGCACTCGCTGACCTCGTCCACGTCCACGCCGAGCCGCTGGGCGACCTGCGAGATCGTGGGTGCCTGCCCGGACTCCTGCTCCAGCTCGCGCCGGGCGGCGCTGACGCGCGGGCTGAGCTCCTGCAGCCGCCGCGGGGGGCGGATGCTCCAGCCCTTGTCGCGGAAGTGGCGCTTGACCTCCCCGGAGATCGTGGGCACCGCGAAGACGGCGAAGTCGCGCCCGAGGGAGGGGTCGTAGCTCTGGACGGCCTTCATCAGCCCCACCGCGGCCACCTGCTGCAGGTCCTCCAGCTCCTCGCCGCGGCCGCGGTAGCGGCGCGCGATGTGCAGGGCCATCGGCAGGTTCAGGGTGGCGATGCGCTCGTGCAGCCGGGCCCGCTCGGCGGGGTCGTCCTCCCCGGCCAGCGCGGCGAACAGCTCGGCGGTGCGTTCCTGCACCGCGACGTGCTCGGGGTGCGCCGCGGCGCGGGCGGCGGGGACCGCCTGCTCGGGGACCGCCTGCTCGGGAACCGCCTGCTCGGGGACCGCCTGCTCGGGAACCGCCTGCTCGGGGACCGCCTGCTCGGGAACCGCCTGCTCGGGGACCGCCTGCTCGGGAACCGCCTGCTCGGGGACCGCCTGCTCGGGGACCGCCTGCTCGAGGAGCGTCGCGCCGGCGACCGCGCGCAGGCCCGCGACCGGTTCCCCGGCGCCCGTGGCCGGTGCGGTGACCTCCTCGACGGCGCCGTGCGGATCGTTCGTCATGCTCGTGACAGCCCTCGCTCCCTCGTCGCCGCGCCCCGCCCTCCGAGCCGGGGGGCGGTGTGCATGCCAGCAGTGCGCGGGCCGGTCGGCAACCGGAAGCGGCGGCGAGGTGGTGCGCACGGGTGAGCCCGCCGGGTGAGCCCGCCGGGCGCGTGCGCCCGCGAGCCGTCGCGCTGCGCTGTCGGTGCCGGGGTGCAGACTCGGAGCGTGCTGCCCCCCGGTGCGTCCGCGGTGCGCTCGCGCCCGGACCCGTCCCGCCCGGCCGTGCTGCACCTGGACCTGGACGCGTTCTTCGCCGCGGTGGAGCAGCGCGACAAGCCGTCGCTGCGGGGGCGGCCGGTGGTGGTGGGCGGCACGGGCGGTCGCGGGGTGGTCGCCACCGCCAGCTACGAGGCTCGCGTGTTCGGGGTCGGCTCGGCGGTGCCGACGGCGTGGGCGCGGCGGCTGTGCCCGAACGCCGCCTACCTGGCGGGCCGGTTCGGCGCCTACCGCGTCGTCTCCGAGCAGGTGATGGCGCTGGCGCGGGAGCTGTCGCCGCTGGTGGAGCCGGTCTCGCTGGACGAGGCGTACGTGGACCTGGCCGCCGCGCACGAGGGCCTGGACGCGGCGGCGGTGACGGCGATCGCGCAGGGCTTCCGGGAGCGGGTGCTGGCGGCGACGGGCCTGACGGTGTCGGTGGGCGCCGGCCCCAGCAAGCTGGTCGCGAAGATCGCCTCGGACCTGCGCAAGCCGGACGGCCTGGTCGTGGTGCCGCCCGCCGAGCAGCACGACCTGCTGGCTCCCATGAGCGTGCGCCGGATCCCCGGTGTCGGCGCCGTCACCGGCGACAGGCTGGTGCGAAGCGGCCTGCGCACGGTCGGGGACCTCGCCGCCGCCGACGAGGGCGAGCTGGTGCGCCTGCTCGGTCGCGCCCACGGCACCGGCCTGCTGGCGTTCGCGCGCGGCGTGGACCCGCGCCCGGTGGTGCCGGAGCGGGAGGCGAAGTCGGTCTCGGCGGAGCAGACGTTCGGCACCGACCTCACCGACCGGCGCGACCTGACCGAGCGCACCCGCCGCACGGCCGAACGCGTCGCCGGCCGGCTGGTGGCGGCGGGGGTGTCCGGGCGCACCGTGACGCTGAAGGTGCGCCGCTACGACTTCACCACCCTGAACCGCTCGCGGACCCTGCCGCACGCGACGAGCTCGGCGCGGGAGATCGCCGCGCACGCCGTCGAGCTGCTCGACGGCGTCGACGTCGCGGACGGGGTGCGGCTGCTGGGCGTGGGCGTCTCGGGCCTGTCGGAGTTCGCGCAGGCGGACCTGCTGGCCGACCTGCTGGGCCCGGTCGAGGAGACCGAGCAGGAGGAACCGGCCGGGGACGGTCTGCTGCCCGGCGGTTCCGCCCACCCGTACGGCCCGCCCGCGCGGCCCGGCTGGCTGCCGGGCCGGGACGTCGAGCACGCCGAGCACGGTCCCGGCTGGGTGCAGGGCTCGGGGGTGGGGCGGGTGACGGTGCGCTTCGAGGGCCCGCACACCCCGCCGGGGCGGGTGCGCACCTTCCGCGAGGACGACCCGGACCTGCGGCCCGCCCCGCCGCCGGTGTTCGACCCGCGGCGGTGGGCGGACGCGCGCGCCCGGGCGGCGTCGTGAGGGCCGCGGCGGGGGTGGCGGGGGTGGCGCTGCCGCACCCGTGGACGCGGGCGGTGTTCACCGGCCCCGCCTCCTCACGCTGAGCGAGGGGATCGGTACGGTGCGGAACGTGCAACCAGCGCAGGGGACCGTGGTCGTGACGGGCGGCAGCCGGGGCATCGGCGCGGCCGTCGTGCAGGCGCTCGCCGCGCGGGGGGTGCCGGTCTGCTTCAGCTACGCCACGAACCGCGAAGCGGCCCAGGTGGTCGCCGAGCAGGCCACCGACCTGGGCACCCCGGTCAGGGCCGTGCGCGCCGACGTCTCCTCCGAGGCGGACGTGCGGCAGCTGTTCAAGGAGGCCGAGCAGCTCGGTCCCGTCACCGGCCTGGTCAACAACGCCGGCGTCAACGCGCCCGCGGCGCGGGTGGCGGACATCGACGCCGACCGCGTGCGCCGCCTGCTCGAGGTCAACGTCGTCGGCGCGTTCCTGTGCGCGCGCGAGGCCGTGACCCGCATGGCGCGCGGCGGCGGCGGCACCGTCGTCAACGTCTCCTCCCGCGCCGCGGTGCTGGGCAGCGCCGGCGAGTACGTCGACTACGCCGCCTCCAAGGCCGCCGTGGACGCGCTCACCGTGGGCCTGGCGCGGGAGGTCGCCGCCGACGGCATCCGCGTCGTGGGCGTGCGCCCGGGCCTGATCCGCACCGAGATCCACGCCTCCGCCGGCGACCCCGGCCGGGTGGAGCGGCTGCAGCGCACCGTGCCGATGGGCCGCGGCGGGGACGCCTCCGAGGTCGCCGAGGCCGTGGTGTGGCTGCTGTCCGACGCCGCCTCGTACGTGACGGGGACGACGCTGGACGTCAGCGGCGGCCGCTGACCTCGCAGAGCCGGGGCGCGGGCGTGCGCACCTGGTGCGCCCGGTGCGCCGTTCGGGTGACCCCGTGCGGGGCCTTGGCGGGGGAGCGTCCCGGCGGGCACCATCGGGACCGGTCGCGGCACGAGCCCGGCGCGCGCCCCGGCAGGGGGCGCGGGGCGCACGGACGGCGGGGGGCGGGTTTCCTGGTGGTGGGACACGAGGTGCCGGAGCACCGGGAACCGGTGGGGACCCCGCCGCCGCGGCCCTTCGTGACGCACCCGGTGGCGCCGGCGGTGCCCGCCGCGGGCGGTGGCCCGAGCGGACCCGGCGACGGCTCCCACGCCTGCGCGAACCCCTGCGCGCACTGCGGTGAGCTCACCGGCGCGGCCCTGGACGCCGACGTGGTGCGGGCCGTGCTGAGCAACACGACGGCGCTGGTGTGCATCCTCGACGCCGGGGGCCGCCTGGAGCTCTTCAACCGCGCCTGCGAGCAGCTGACCGGCTTCGCGGCCGCGGAGGTCCTCGGCCGGGGGGTGTGGGAAGCCCTGGTGGTCGCCGACGAGCGGGCCCTGGCCCGCTCGGACATCGAGGTGATGGCCGCCGGCCCGACCGGGGCGGTGGCCGAGGGCACCTGGCGGGACCGCTGGGGCGGCACCCACCTCATCGCCTGGCACAACACCCCCCTGCCCGACCGCGACGGCCGCCCGCACCGCATGGTGTGCGTGGGCGTGGACATCACCGAGCAGCGCCGGGCGGAGCTGCGCCTGCACGAGGTGGCCAGCACCGACGCGCTCACCGGGTCGCTGAACCGGCGGGCGATGTTCGACGAGCTGCGCGCCGCGCTCGACCCGGGCCGGGACGGGTGCGGCCTGCTGTACTGCGACCTGGACGGCTTCAAGCGGGTCAACGACGAGCTGGGCCACGCCTCGGGCGACCGGCTGCTGAGCGAGGTGGCGCACCGCGTGCGCGGGGTGCTGCGGCCCGGCGACCTGCTGGCCCGCCCGGGCGGCGACGAGTTCGTCGTGCTGCGCCCCGGTGCCGGGCCGGGGGCGCTGCCGGAGCTGCGGGAGCTGGCCGCCCTGGTGCGGCGCGTGGTGGGGGAGCCGTACGCGCTGCCCGGCGGCACCGGCCGCGTGGGCGTCAGCGTCGGCGTGCACGTCGCCGTCCCCGGGGAGGGCCCCGACGAGGCGCTCGGTGCCGCCGACCGCCGCATGTACGGGGCCAAGCGGGAGGCGCGCCCGGAGCGCGTGCGGACCGGGCGCTGAGGCACCGGCCCCGTCCGGGGCTCAGGCGCCCGGCACCCGCCCCAGCCGGTCCCGCCCGGCCCGCTTGGCGGCGTAGAGGGCGCTGTCGGCGCCGGCGTACAGGTCGCGGGCGCTGACGGCGTGCCGCGGTGCGCAGGCCAGCCCGGCGCTGACGGACAGCGGCACGCGCACCCCGCCGGGCAGCACGAGGGGCCGCTCGCGCACGGCCTCGACGAGCGCCTGGGCGCGCTGCGCCGCCACCTCCTCCGGGCAGCCGGGCATGAGCACGGCGAGCTCGTCGCCGCCCATCCGGGCCACCACGTCCTCGGGGCGGCAGCGGGCGGTCAGGACCGCGGCGACGTGGGCGAGGGCGGCGTCGCCGCCGAGGTGGCCGTGGGTGTCGTTGACCGCCTTGAAGCGGTCGACGTCCACGACGACGAGCGCCGCGCCCGCGCCGGGTGCGCCCACGGCCCGTTCCGCCGCGGCGTCCAGCACGCGGCGGGTCACCAGGCCGGTGAGGGGGTCCACGTCGGCCTGGTGCCGCAGCCGCTGCACCAGCCGCTCCTGGGTCACCGCGCCGTGCGCGAGGACCCCCGCCACGAGCAGCAGCAGCGTGGTCACGTACGCCAGGTCGGCCAGGGCCCGTTCGCGCGGCAGCAGCGTCAGGACGACGAAGGCCTCGGCGGCGACGGTGACGGCGGTGACCAGGGCGGCGCCGCCCAGCCGCAGCTGGCTGGCCGCCCAGATGACGGGCACGCAGAAGAAGACCTGCCCGGAGACCCCCGCGTCGGCGCTGAGGACGTCCAGCCACACGACGGTGCCGGTCCCGGCCAGCGGCGCCAGCACCACCAGGGGTTCGGCGCGGTGCACCGGCAGCAGCAGCAGCGCGGCGGAGACGGCCCCCAGCAGGGCGGTGACCACCAGTTCCGGCCAGCGCAGCGAGCCCGTGGTGAGCGCCGTCGTGCCCAGGCAGGTGCCGATGGTGGCCATGAGGGCGACGCTGGCCCAGACCCGGGCCGAGGCGGTGTCGCGCGCGCTCAGCGAGCGCAGCGGCGCGCGCCACCGCGGTGCCGGCCTCACGCCCCCTCGCCGGGACGGGACCCGGTCAGGGCCGCGGGCCCGGTCTGCTCGCCGGGTGCGAGGTCCCCGGCGAGCAGGCCGGTGAAGGCCTCCGGCTCCAGGGGGCGGGCGAAGTGGTACCCCTGCCCGAAGCGCACCCCGAGCCGGCGGGCCTCCTCGGCCTGCGCGGCGGTCTCGATGCCCTCGGCGACGACGGCCAGGCCGAGGCTGGTCGCCAGCGCGGTGATGCCGGCGCGCAGGGAGCGGGCGGTGGCGTCGTCCGGTGCGACGAGCGAGCGGTCCAGCTTGAGCACCCGCACGGGGTAGCGGCGCAGGTAGCTGAGCGAGGTGTAGCCGACGCCGAAGTCGTCCAGGCTCACGCTCACCCCGGCGTCGACGAGGCGGTGCAGGCGGGTGCGGATCTCCTCGTCGTCGGGCAGGGCGTCGTGCTCGGTGATCTCCAGGTGCAGCTGCTGCGCGGGCACGCGGTGGGTGGCCAGCGCGTCCAGCACCCGCTCGGCCAGCTGCGGGTCGCACATGCTGCTGCGCCCCAGGTTCACGCTGACGCTCAGCCCGCGGCGGCCGGTCTCCTCCCAGAGCCGCAGCTGCGCCAGGGCCCGGTGCAGGACCAGCTCGTCGACGACGGCGCCCAGGCCCTCGTGCTCGGCCAGCCCGAGGAAGTCGTCCGGGGGGACCACGCCGCGCAGCGGGTGGCGCCAGCGGGCGAGGGCCTCGGCGCCGCTGACGCTGCCGTCGGCCAGGTCGACGACGGGCTGGTAGACGACGAACAGCTCACCGGCCGAACCGTCGCCCTCGCGGAGCAGGGAGCGCAGGTCCTCGACGAGGGCGACGGCCGTCAGCGCCTCCTCGCGCAGGTCCGGCTGGAACAGCTGGGTGGTCGACTTGCCGGAGCGCTTGGCGGCGTACATGGCGATGTCGGCGTCGGCGAGCACGCGTTCGAGGTCGTCGCCGGGGGCGGCCTCGACGACGCCGATGCTGGCGGTGACGTTCAGCGCGCGGCCGCCGACGTCGACCGGCTCGCCCAGGACGCGCAGCGCGGCCCGCCCGACGGCCTCGACGTCGGGGAAGGAGTCCAGCAGGACGATGAACTCGTCGCCGCCGTGGCGGGCGACGACGCCGCGCTCCCCGACGGCCTCGCGCAGCCGGGCGGCGGTGGCGATCAGGAGGGTGTCGCCGCTGCTGTGCCCGTACCGGTCGTTGACGTGCTTGAAGTCGTCCAGGTCGATCCACACCACCATCCGCGACTCCGTCCCGCCCGTCCCCGCCGCGCCGCGGCCACCCGCGGTGCGGGCGTAGGCGCGGGTCAGGCCGCGGCGGTTGAGCAGGCCGGTCAGCGGGTCGTGCTCGGCGCCGCGCTCGGTCTCGCGCAGCACGGTGAGCGCGCGCAGCAGCACCGCCAGCGTCACCAGCGCGCTGACGGCCGTGAGCACCGCGGCGGGCAGGCGCAGGCCCGCCCCGAGCGCGTGCGCGCCGAGCAGCAGGACGGGCACCAGCGCGGTCGGCACCAGCAGCAGGAGCTGGCTGGAGGGCCGGCGCACGTGCCGCAGGGCGCGGGGCCCGCCCAGCGCGGTCATCGACGGGTGCAGCGCGGCGAGGCCGAACAGGAGCATGTTCGCCACGCCCAGCGCCTGGACGGGGTCGCCGCCCAGGGCGACCCGGGCGCCGGAGAGGGTGACCACCAGGTCGTAGGTCAGGCAGCCGAGGCCGCCGGCCACGATCAGGGCCATCGCGGGCAGGAGCCGGCTGCGCGAGTGCAGGATCCACAGCAGCGCCCCCAGCAGGACGGCGTTGATGCCCGGTGCCAGCGCCAGCGACCACGGCATCGCCTCCTCCCGGTGGCGGTCCGCGCCCTGCAGGAGGAGCTCGGCGGCGACCAGGCCGACGACCAGCGCGTGGACGGTCAGCTCCGGGGCGCCGCCGCGCTCGCGGGTCCGGTGGGGGCCCGGGCGCCCGGCGCCGAGGAGCAGGGGCAGCGCGGCGGCGGCCACCAGCTGGGAGGTGAAGGTGGCGGTGGAGGTGACGGGGCCGTCGCTCCCGGTCAGCGCCAGGCCGGTGTTGCCGACGGCGACCAGCGCGACGAAGACGGCCACGAGCACCCAGAGGGACCGGCGCGCCGGCCGGTGGCGCAGGGCGCCGGCGACGACGAGGGCGAGAGCCAGCCAGTTCGTCGCCAGCAGCAGCGGGAAGCGTGCCGCGGGCAGGGCCATCGAGGTGAGGACCGTGAGAGCCAGCAGTGCCAATTGAGCATTCAACCTCATGGCTGCGCCCTCCCTCCCGTGCGGGCGGCGGCTCCGCGCACCCGCGTCCCCCGGGCCGGCCGGGCGTCTCCTGAGGGCATCGGGCCCGTGGCCGGCGGCCTTGACGGGCCGTCCGGGTGAGCCCGCCCGGCCCGCCCCCGCCCGCTTCAGCCCGCCCCGCCCAGCAGGTCCGGGTGCGCCAGCACCACGTCCCGGAACGCCGCCGCCACCCGCGGCAGGTCCCCCTCCCGCCACACCAGCCCGACGGTGCGGGACGTGGACGGCCCGGCCAGGGGCAGCTCGACCACGTCCGGGCGGGGGGCGGCGGGCGCGGGCAGCAGCGCGATCCCCAGCCCGGCGGCGACCAGCCCGCGCACGGTGTCGGCGTCCTGCCCCTCGAAGGCGACCCGCGGGACGATCCCCGCCTCGGCGAACATCGCCTCCGCGGCCTCGCGCAGCCCGTAGCCGTGCTCGAACAGCACGAGGTCCTCCCCGGCGACGTCGTCCAGGGCCAGCCGTTCGCGCCGGGCCAGCCGGTGGTCGGCGGGCACGGCCAGCACGAGGGGCTGCTCGAGCAGCGGGTGCGTGCGCCAGGACGTCCCGCGCGGCAGCGGGGAGGTCAGCAGCAGGTCCACGTGCCCGTCGGCCAGGCGCGCCAGCAGGGTGCCGGCGGCGTCCTGGGTGAGCTGGAAGCGGGCCGCGGGGTGCTCGCGGCGGAAGGCGCGCACCAGGGCCGGCACCGCGGTCGCCCCCAGGGTGTGCAGGAACCCCAGCGCGACGCGGCCGGTGTCGGGGGAGTCGTCCTCGCGCACCGAGCGCACCCCCCGCTCCGCCTCGCCCAGCGCCCGCCGGGCGGCGTCGGCGAACGCGCGCCCGGCCGGGGTCAGCCGCACCCCCCGCCCGTGCGGGACGAGCAGCGGCACGCCCACGGCCTCCTGCACGCGGGCCAGGGCGCGGCTGACGGTGGGCTGGCCCAGCCGCAGCTCCTGCGCCGCCCGGGTGACGTGGCCGTGGTCGGCGACGGTCACCAGCACGCGCAGCGGCCCGGCCAGCTCCTGCAGCACCTCGTCGACGTCGCGCACCCCGTCATCCTGCCGCAGCAGGTGCATGAGTGTGGGTCGTCCCATGCATTGGACGCATCAGAGGGCGGTGCCTAGCGTCGACCGGGTGAGCGTGGACAGCACCCGGACCGCCGGCGCCCCGGCCGCGCCCCCGGGCGCCCTGCCGGCCGCCGGTCACGAGCCGGGCAGCCCCGCCGCCCGCCGCGTCGTCGCCGCCCTCTTCGCCGCCGGCCTCGCCACCTTCGCGCAGCTGTACTCCGTGCAGGCCGTCCTGCCCGCCCTGGCCGGCGGCCTGCGCGTGAGCGCCGCCCACGCCGCGCTGTCCGTCTCGGTCGCCACCGGGGCGCTGGCCCTGTCCGTCGTCGGCTGGAGCGCGCTGGCCGACCGGGTGGGGCGCGTGCCCGTCATGGTCGTCTCCGCGCTCGCCGCCACCGCGGTGGGCCTGGTGGTGCCGTGGGTGCCGGGCCTGGGGGCCCTGCTGCTCCTGCGCGCCGTGCAGGGCGCCGCCCTGGGCGGGCTGCCCGCCGTGGCGATGGCGTACCTCGCCGAGGAGCTGGCCGCCGGGCAGGTCGCCCGCGCCGCCGCCGCCTACGTCGCCGGCACCTCCCTGGGCGGGCTGTCCGGACGGGTGGTCTCCGCCCTCGTCGCCGACCTCGCCGGCTGGCGCTGGGGCGTGGCCGCCGTCGCCGTCCTCGGCGCCGCCGGCACCGCCGTCCTGTGCGCCGTCGTGCCGCGCGCGCAGGGGTTCGCGCCCCGCCGGCGCACCGGCCCCCACCTGGTGCGGCGGCTGCGCGAGGCCCTCGCCGACCCCGCTCTGCTCGCCCTCTACGCGCAGGGCGCCCTGCTCATGGGCGGTTTCGTCACCGTCTACAACTACCTCGGTTTCCGGCTGCTGGCGCCGCCGTTCTCCCTGTCGCAGACCGTGGTGGGGCTGCTGTTCGTCGTCTACCTGGCCGGCACCGCCAGCTCCGCGGTGGCCGGGCGGTTCGCCGCGCGCGGGCGGCTGCCCGTGCTGCTGGCCGCCACCGGCGTCTTCGCCGCCGGCGCCCTGCTGACGCTGGCGGACGCGCTGGTGCTCGTCGGTGCCGGGCTGGTGCTGCTGACGGCCGGGTTCTTCGCCGCGCACGCCGTGGCCAGCGGGTGGGTGGGGGCGCGCGCCCGCCCGGGCGCGCGGGCGCAGGCCTCGGCCCTCTACACGTTCGGCTACTACGCCGGCTCCAGCGTCCTGGGGTGGGCCGGTGGCGTGGTGATGGGCGCCGGCGGGTGGTCCGGCGCGGTGACCGGCGTCGTCGCGCTGGCGGCCGCCGCGGCGCTGGTGGCCGCGCTGCTCCTGCGCCGCGACGCCGCGGCGGGCAGCATGGGCGCGTGAGCGACGAGCGCGAGCTGCGGCGGCTGCGGGACCTCGTGGCCGGCGGCGGCGTCGCGGTCCTGGCCGGTGCGGGCATGTCCACCGGCTCCGGCATCCCCGACTACCGCGGCCCGAACGGCTCCCTGCAGCGCCACACGCCCATGACGTACCAGGAGTTCACCGGCTCCGCGGAGGGGCGGCGCCGCTACTGGGGACGCAGCCACGTCGGCTGGGAGCACTTCCGCCGCGCCCGTCCCAACGCCGCCCACCGCGCCGTGGCCGCCCTGGAGGCCGCCGGCCTGGTGGAGGGCACCATCACCCAGAACGTCGACGGCCTCGACCTGGCCGCCGGCAGCCGGAACGTCGTCGAGATCCACGGCAACCTCGACCGGGTGGTCTGCCTGACCTGCCGCGAGGTCACCGGCCGCGCCGAGCTGGCCGTGCGGCTGCGCGAGGCGAACCCGGGTTTCGACGCGCGCGTGCGCGAGTTCCGCGCCCTGAACCCCGACGGCGACGCCGACCTCACCGACGAGCAGCTGGAGGGGTTCCGCACGGTGCCGTGCCGGCGCTGCGGCGCCGACACCCTCAAGGCCGACGTGGTGTTCTTCGGCGAGACCGTGCCGCGCGAGCGCGTCGACACCTCCTTCGCGCTGGTGGACGCGGCCCGTTCCCTGCTGGTGCTGGGGTCCTCCCTGACGGTGATGTCCGGGTACCGGTTCGTCCTGCACGCCGCGAAGCGGGGGATCCCCGTGGCGATCGTGAACTCCGGGCCCACCCGCGGCGACGCGAAGGCGGACGTGCGCGTGGACGCGCCGCTGGGCGAGGTGCTGCCGGCGCTGGCCGCCGAGCTGACCCCCGTGAGCTGAGGGGCCGCGCCCGTGCGCTGGTACGCGGACCTGCCCGCCGTGCGCGCCCGCCAGGTCACCGCCGACGCGGTGTGGCTGGTGCTCGTGGCCGCCTCGGTGCTGCTGGGCCGCGCCGTGGACGGCGCCGTCTCCGCGCTCGCCGACCCGGCGCGGGGCTTCGCCGGCGGGGCGGCGGACCTGGCGCGGCAGCTCGACGGCGCGGGGGAGGGCGCCGCCGACCTGCCGCTCGTGGGCGACGAGCTGACCGGGCCGCTGCGGCGGGCCGCCGACGGCGCGGCCTCGCTGGCGGCCGCGGGGCAGGAGCAGGTGGACGCCGTGACGCAGCTGGCGACGGTGCTGGGCGTGGCGACCGCGGTGGTGCCGGCCCTGCTGGTGACGCTGCTGCGGCTGGTCCCCCGGTGGCGCTGGCAGCGCCGCGCCGACGAGGCCCGGCGCCTGGCCGCCACCGCGGGCGGGGAGCGGCTGCTGGCCCTGCGCGCCCTGCACACCCGGTCGGCGGCCGAGCTGCTGGCCGCGCACCCGGACCCGGCGGGCGCCTGGGCGCGCGAGGACCCCGCAGCGCTGCGGGCCCTGGCGGACCTGCAGCTGCGCGCCGCCGGCCTGCGCCGCCGCGGCACCCCCGGCCGCGCCCGGTGACGCGCTCACCCCATCGTCTTCTGCCCGTCGAGGGACTCGCGCAGCACGTCGGCGTGACCGGCGTGCTGGGCCGTCTCGGCGATCAGGTGCAGCAGCACCCGCCGCGCCGTCCAGCGCGCGCCCGGCTCGAACCACGGCGCCGGCGGCAGCTCCCGGTCGGCGTCCAGGTCGGGCAGGGCCCGCACGACCTCCTCGGTGCGGCGGGCGACGGCGTCGTAGCGCTCCAGGACGTCGGCCAGGCGCTCGCCGTTGGCCAGCCGGAACCCGTCGGCCCACGAGCTCCCGTCGTCGCCGGCGACGGCGCGCGGGCCCTCGGTGATGAACCCGGTCCAGCTCGCCTCCATCAGGGCGACGTGCTTGACGAGTCCGCCCAGGCACAGCTCGCTGACGGTGGTCCGCCGGGCGGCCTGCTCGTCGGTCAGGTCCCGCACGGTGAAGCGCAGGAACCCGCGGTGCAGGGCCAGGGTGCTCAGCAGGTCCTCGACCTCGCGGGTCGGGGCGGTGGAGGCGGGGGTGGGGGTGTTCGTCGTCGTGGTCATGCCTCCACACTCGCCGGGGAAGGTGCCAGTTCCTGACCGCTTCCCCGACGAGTTCCCGGAGGCCCGGTGTCCACCAGCGCGCGCACCCTGCAGCTGCTGTCCCTGCTGCAGTCGCACCGCCTCGTCGCCGGCGCGGAGCTGGCAGCCCGGCTCGAGGTGTCGCTGCGCACGCTGCGCCGCGACGTGGACCGCCTGCGGGAGCTGGGCTACCCCGTGCAGGCGCACCGCGGCGGCGCCGGCGGGTACCGGTTGCTGCCGGGAGCGAGCCTGCCGCCGCTCGTGCTGGACGACGACGAGGCCGTCGCCCTCGTCGTGGGCCTGCAGGCCGCCGCGGACAGCGCCGTGGCCGGCACGGCGGAGGCGTCGGTGCGGGCGCTGGCGAAGGTGATCGCCGTGCTGCCGGCCCGGTTGCGCCGCCGCGCCGACGCGCTGGGGGAGGCGACCGTCCCGGCGCGCTGGGGTGAGCCTGCCGCGGGCGTGGACCCGGGCGTCCTCACCGCCCTGGCCCAGGCGTGCCGGGCGCGCGAGCGGGTGGGGTTCGAGCACACCGGCACCGGCGGCTCCCCGGCCGCGCGCTGCGCCGACCCGCACCGCCTGGTGCGGATGGACCCGCACTGGTACCTGCTGGCGCACGACGTGGACCGCCACGACTGGCGGGTCTTCCGGCTGGACCGGGTGCGCGACGTGCGCCCCACGGGCCGCGCGTTCGCCCCGCGCGAGGTCCCGGGCGGCGATGCCGGGGAGTTCGTGCGCCGCCGGTTCACCGGCGCCTGGCCGCACCACGAGGTGCGCGCCCGGATCGAGGCCCCGGCGGCCGTCGTGCGCCGCTCCGTCGGGCGGTGGGGACGCGTGCAGGAGGCGGGGGAGGACCGCTGCGAGCTGCGCGTGGCGACGGGCTCGCTGGACTGGGCGGCGTTCGCGCTGCTGCGCACGGGCGCGCCGTTCGAGGTCCTGGACCCGCCGGAGCTGCGCGAGCACCTCGCCGCCTGGGCCGCCCGCCTGGGCCCCACCCCGCCACCCCGCCACCCCGCCCTCCCGCTCCACCACCCTCCCCGCCGTGATCAAGGAAGTTGCCACTTCCTTGATCACGGCGGCGCGGTGGCGACCGCGGACGGCGGCGCGCTGGCGTCGGGAGCCGCGGCGCCGGGCGCTAGCCTCGGGGCGTGACGAGCGCGACGATCGGCAGCACCACCACCTACGTGGTGGTCGACGGGGAGAACATCGACGCCACCCTGGGCGCCTCGATCCTCGACGGCCGCCCCGCGCCCGAGCAGCGCCCCCGCTGGGAGCGGCTGCTGGACTTCGCCCGCACCACCCACCAGCAGCCCGCCAAGGGCCTGTTCTTCCTCAACGCCACCTCCGGCTACCTGCCCATGTCGTTCGTGCAGGCGCTGCTCGCGCTGGGCTACCAGCCGATCCCGCTGTCCGGCGGGCCGGGCGAGAAGGTCGTCGACATCGGCATCCAGCGCACGCTGGAGGCGCTGGCCGGCCGCGAGGGCGACGTGCTCCTCGCCAGCCACGACGGCGACTTCCTGCCGCAGGTGGAGGCGCTGCTCGACGGCACTCGCCGCGTGGGCCTCTTCGCGTTCCGCGAGTTCGTCAACAGCCAGTACGCCGCGCTGACCGAGCGAGGCCTGCGGGTGTACGACCTCGAGGACGACGTGCGCGCGTTCAACGTGGTCCTGCCGCGGGTGCGGATCATCCCGCTCGCCGACTTCGACCCGCTGCGCTACCTGTAGCCGCCCGTCCCACGCGTTTGCCGTTCCGGCACCGACGCTCGACCGCGGCACCCTCGCCGGGCGACCGTCCTGCGCGGAGGTGGTCCGAGTGGACGAGCACGTGGTGGAGCAGGGAGTCCGGGACGGTCTGGACGTGGTGGTGGTCGGCGGCGGTGCCGCCGGCCTGAGCGGTGCGGTGGCGCTGGCGCGCTCGCGCCGCCGGGTGGTCGTGGTGGACGCGGGGGAACCGCGCAACGCGCCCGCCGCGGGGGCGCACAACTACCTCAGCCGCGACGGCGTCGCGCCGCGCGAGCTGCTGGCGATCGGCCGACGCGAGCTCGCCGGCTACGGCGGTGAGGTCGTCGACGGCGAGGTCGTCACCGCCCGCCGCCTGGACGCCGGCGCCGTCGAGCGCTTCGAGGTGGTCCTCGCCGACGGGCGTGCGCTGCGCCCGCGGGCGCTGCTGGTGACCACCGGCGTCACCGACGAGCTGCCGGACGTGCCGGGCCTGCGCGAGCGGTGGGGCCGCGACGTCCTGCACTGCCCGTACTGCCACGGCTGGGAGGTGCGCGAGCAGCCGATCGCCGTCCTGGCCACCAGCCCGGTGTCCTTCCACCAGGTGCTGCTGTGGCGCCAGCTCAGCGACGACGTCACCGTCGTCCTGCACGGCGCCGAGCCGTCCGAGGAGCAGTGGGAGCGGTTCGCCGCGCGCGGGATCGCCGTCGTCGAGGGACCGGCCACCGGACTGCGGGTGGCCGGCGACGCGCTCACCGGTGTCCGGCTGGCCGACGGTCGCGTCGTGCCCGCCCGGGCGCTCGCCGTGGCCTCCCGCCCTCTCGTGCGCGAGGGGTTCCTCGCCGGTCTGGGCCTGGCACCGGTGCCGGTGGAGGCGATGGGGGCCGTGATCGGGACCGCCCTGCCCGCCGGGCCCGCCGGGGCCACGGACGTGCCCGGCCTGCGCGTCGCGGGCAACGTCGCCGACCCGACGGCCCAGGTCGGTTCCTCCGCCGCGGCGGGCACGATGGCCGGTGCGGCCCTGAACGCCGAGCTCGCCGCCGAGGACGCGGACCGTGCTGTTGCCGCCCGCAGAACCCGCACCACCGCGGGTCCTGCCGAGGTGTTCGCACCGCGCTCCGAGGCGCGGGCGGGTGAGCTCGTGCGCGGTGCGCGGGCCCACGGGCTCTGAGCGCTCTTCCCCCCGTGTCACCGGCGGCGCCTGCGGTCGGGGCGTGCGGTGGTGCATCGGGCGAGAGGGCAGAGCCGGCACGCCGGCGACGCCGCTCCGGGGTTCCCCCGGGGACAGCGCGACGACCACGGCAGGGCGCCGCGGGGACCCCGCTGCGCTGCGCGCAGCAGCGTCCCCGCACGACGGGACGGGTCGCCCGGCACCACCGCACACCCCTCGGCCCGTGATCTCCCGTCCCGGCACCCGGCGGGCGGGCCGCCGGTGAGCGGCTCGGTCGCCGCGGCGCTCGCGGCGGCCTTCCTCGACGCCCCGTGGGAAGCCTCTGCGCTGGCCGCCGCCGGGCGGCGGACGCTGGGCCTGCGCCGCGCCGCGTGGCTGCAGCGCCTGGCCGCCGCCGTCGTCGCCGCGCACCCCCGCCCGCCGCACGACGCGCCCCGCGCGCTGACCGCCCACCGGGCGGCGCACCCGGAGCTGACCGCCGCCCTCGCGGCCGCGCACCGTCGCGGCCGCCCGCTGCGGGTGCACCACCTGGCGGCCGTGCCGGCGCGGATGGGCCCGGCCCGCTGGCCCGTGCCGCCCCTGCACGGCGCCGCCGACCTCGCCGCGCTGCTGGGGATCGCGCCGGGGGAGCTGGAGCGGTTCGCGGACGTGCGCGGCTGGCAGCGCCGCGCGCACGGCACCGCCCTGCACCACTACCGGGCGGCGTGGGTCGCCGAGCGCGGTGCGCCGCGGCTGCCGGAGGCGCCGAAGCCGCGCCTGCGGGCGCTGCAGCGGACCCTGCTGCGCGAGGTCCTGGACGCGGTGCCCGCCCCGGCGGCGGTGCACGGGTTCGTGCCGGGCCGCTCGGCGGTCACCGGCGCGCGCGAGCACTGCGGCGCCGACGTCGTCGTGCGCGTGGACCTGTCGGCGTTCTTCGCCTCGGTGGACGCCCCCCCGCGTCCACCGCGCGTTCCGCTCGCTGGACCACCGCCTGGCCGGCCTGGCGGACGCGCTCGGCGCGCGCGTGACCCGCTACGCCGACGACGTCACCTTCAGCGGCGGCCCGGGCCTGGCGGCCGGCGCCGACCGGCTGGTGCGGTGCGTGGGCGAGCTCGCGGCCGACGAGGGGTCCGCGCTGAACCCGGCCAAGACGACGGTGCGCGGACGCGGGCAGCGCCAGTTCGTCACCGGAGTCGTCGTCAACGAGCGGCCGAACCCGGTGCGCGGGGAGTTCGACCGGCTCAAGGCGGTGCTGCACCGCTGCGCGGTCCACGGCCCGGCGTCGGTGGACGCGCCCGGCGGGGTGGGCCTGCGCGCGCACCTGGCCGGGCGCATCGGGTGGGTGGAGGGGATCAGCCCTTCGAGGGGGCGGCGGCTGCGGGCGTCGTTCGACGCGATCGCGTGGTGACGCCGAGGCGGCCGGTGCGGTGCGCCCAGCGCTCGAACACGACGGTGAACAGCGGCGGGACCGAGGCGGCGAGCGCCAGCACGACCGTGCCGGGTCGCCACTTCATCGTCCGCGCCGCCCAGGCGGCGGAGAGCAGGTAGACGACGAACGCGGCGCCGTGGATCGGCCCGGCGATCGGCACGCCGCCCTCGTGCGGGGTCTCCGTCTCCACCACGTACTTCAGGAACATGGCGATCAGGAGCAGCGTCCACGACACCGCCTCCACGAAGGCGATGACGCGGAACCATCGGGCGGCGGCGGGCACGGGGTCCTCCTCGGGGCTGTCGGCGGGTTCCTCAAGTCTGACGCCCTGTAGGAGACGCCGGTGCCGCCCCCGGGCGTGGCATCGGTCACGCCCCTCCCTCCCCACCCACCCGCCCACTCGTCCCCACCCCTCGGTGATCAAGGAAGTTGCAACTTCCTTGATCACCGAGGGGTGGGAATCGGGGTGCGGGCCACCGGGGGCCTGCCTAGCGTGAGGGCGTGACCGACCTCCCCCTGACCCCCGACAGCACCGTGCCCGCGGCCCGGGCCCGCATGAGCCTGTGGGGTGGTGCCCCCTGGGCCGACCCGGCCCGCCGCGACGAGGCGCGCGAGGCCGCCCGCGAGGTCGAGGCGCTGGGGTACTCCCGCATCTGGCTCTCCGGCGGGTTCGACCCCGGCCTGCACCCCGTCTTCGGCGAGCTGCTGGACGGCACCGAGGAGATCGGCGTGGCCAGCGGCATCGTCAGCGTCTACGCCGCCACCCCCGAGCAGACGGCGGAGGGGTTCGCCGACCTGGAGCGGCGCCACCCCGGCCGGTTCCTGCTGGGCCTGGGCAACAGCCACGCCGCGATCGTGGAGCGGACCGGCGAGGACTACTCGAAGCCGTACTCGCGCACCGTCGAGCACCTCGACGCCCTGGACGCCGCCGGCGCGGTGCCGCGCGAGCGGCGGGCGCTGGCCGCGCTGGGCCCGCGGATGCTGCGCCTGGCCCGCGACCGCTCCCTGGGCGCACACCCGTACTTCACCACCGCCGCCCACACCACGTACGCGCGCGAGGTCCTCGGCGACGGCGTGCTGCTGGCGCCCGAGGTCGCGGTCGTCCTCGAGGAGGACCCGGACGCGGCGCGCGCGATCGCCCGCCGCTACGCCACCGGCTACCTGGCGCTGCCGAACTACACGAACAACCTGCGCCGCTTCGGGTACGGCGACGAGGACTTCGCCGACGGCGGCAGCGAGCGCCTCATCGACGAGCTGATCCCGTGGGGCGACACGGCCACCGTCGTCGCGGGCCTGGCCCGGCACGTGGACGCGGGCGCCGACGAGGTCGCCGTGCAGGTGCTCACCGCCTCCGGCGACGACTTCCCGCTGGAGCAGTGGGGGCGGCTGGCGCGCGCGCTCATCGGCTGAGGGGTCGCGGGGCCGCTGCTCAGTCGTGGGTGGCGGTCTCGTGCCCGCCGTGCCCGACGGGTTCGAGCTGGAACGTGGAGTGCTCCACGGCGATCGGGAAGTGCTCGGCCAGGCACGCCTGGAGCTGGTCGAGGATCTCGGGGGCGTGCCCGTCGTGGAAGCAGGTGTCGTCGAGCACGACGTGGGCGGACAGCACCGGCAGCCCGGTGGTGATCTGGCTGGCGTGCAGGTCGTGCACGGCCTGCACGTGCGGCAGGTCGAGCAGGTGCCGGCGCACGTCGTCGAGGTCCAGGCCGGGGGGCGTGGCCTCCAGCAGCACGCCGACGGTCTCGCGCAGCAGCTTCAGCGTGCGCGGCACGATGAGCACGCCGATGAGCACCGAGACCACCGCGTCGGCGCGGGTCCACCCGGTGAGCGCGATGACGGCGGCGGCGACGAGGACGGCGACGGAGCCGAGCGCGTCGTTGACGACCTCCAGGACGGCCGCTCGCACGTTGACGTTCCCGGTGCCCTCCCCGCGCAGCAGGAGGGCGAGGGCGGCGAGGTTGCCGAGCAGGCCGACGGCGCCGAAGACGAGCATCGCGGTGGAGGACACCTGTGGCGGTTCCACCAGCCGCTGCACGCCCTCGACGAGGACGAAGGTGCCGACGGCGAGGAGCGCGGCGGCCTGCAGCGTGGCGGCGAGGACCTCCGCGCGCCGGTAGCCCCAGGTGCGGCGCGGGCTCGACGGCCGGGCGGCGAGGGTCGCGGCGATGAGCGCGATGACGAGGCCGGCGACGTCGGTGAGCACGTGCCCGGCGTCGGCCAGCAGCGCGAGGCTGCCGGAGACCCAGGCGCCGACCGCCTCGGCGACGAGGACCGCGCTGGTGATCGCCAGCGCCCCGGCGAGCCGGCGGCGGTTCTGCTCCGCCGCCCCGTGGCCGTGCCCGTGCCCGTGGCCCGCGCTCACGGGGTGACCTCGCGGGCGGCCGCCTCCGCGGCGGTGCCCTCGGCCGGATCGGCGCACAGCGCCTCCTGCACGGCGAGCACGACCCCGACCAGGTCGTCCAGGGCGTGGCGCAGCCGGGGGTCGGCCAGCTCGTAGCGCACCCGCCGCCCCTCGGGCTCGGAGACGACCAGGCCGCAGCCGCGCAGGCACGCGAGGTGGTTGGACAGGCTCTGCCGGGACACGCCCAGGGTGCCGGCGAGCTCCGCCGGGTAGCCGGGGCCCTCGCGCAGGGCGAGCAGCAGTCGTGCGCGGGTCGGGTCGGAGAGCGCGTGGCCGAAGCGGGCGAGCACGTCCGCGGGTGTGCTGGTCACCTCGCCGACGATACAGGCATCGATGTACCGAGGTGCCGGCCGTGCCGGTCGCGGTCAGCCGAGCCGATCGGCCTGCTCGTCCAGCTCGTCCGTGGACAGCGCCGGGCGGCCGCCGAACCGCTGCACCGTGGACCCCGCGGCGGCCGTCGCCCACCGCACCGCCCGCTCGACCTCCTCCCCGCGCAGCAGCGCCACCGCCAGCGCGGCGGTGAAGGAGTCCCCGCCACCGGTGGAGTCGGCCACGTCCACGTCGGTCAGCGGCACCAGTTCCCCGCCGCCCTCCCACGCCGCGGCGTTGCCGGCGGACCCCGCCTCCAGCACGACCAGGCGCGGGCCGCGCCCCACCAGCTCGTGCGCGGCCGCGAGCACGTCGTCCGGCCCGTCGAGCTGGCGCCCGAGGAGCAGCTCCGCCTCCCGGGCGTCGGCGCGCAGCACGATCGCGGTGGACAGCACCTGCTCGCGCAGCCCGGCGTCCTGCGCGGCGCCGTCGACGACGACGAAGCGCCCGGCCTCGCGGGCGATCCGCAGCGCCGCGGCGACCGCCTCGGCCGGTTGCTGCAGCTGCACCAGCACCGCCGCCGCCCGCCGCAGCAGCCCCGAGGCGGCCTCCACGTCGGCGGCCGTCAGCAGCACCTCCGGGGAGACGTCCTCCAGCAGCCGCCGCTCACCGCCCGCGACGACGTCCACCAGCAGCGCCGTCGAGGCCCCCTCGCGCCGCACCACGGCCCGCACGTCCAGCCCGTCGCGCCGCGCCTGCGCCAGGACGTCCTCCCCGGCGGCGTCGTCACCGACGACCCCGACGACAGCGGCGGACATCCCCAGCTGGGCGACGGCCACCGCCTGGTTCGCGCCCTTGCCGCCGAGCACCTCGCGGCGCTCGCGCACGTCCGTGGACCCGCCGGCGCCGGGCAGCTCGTCCACGGCGAGCGCCAGGTCGCGTCCCACCTGGCCCACGACGACCACGACCCCCTCGACGACGCCCGTGGTGCTGCCTGCGCTGGTCCGTGCCGGGGTCACGGGCCGAGCGTCGCAGCGCCGGTGGTGCCCCGCACCTCGTGGCCGGTCCCGCGCCGGGTCCCGCCGCGGGCCCGCGGCCCGCTCAGCCGGCCGGCTGGGCGCCGTCCCCGTCCGGCGCCTGCCGGCACAGGCAGAACGGGTGCCCGCTGGGGTCGGCGTACACCCGGAACCCCAGGTGGTCGCGCCCGGCGTCCAGCACGGTGGCTCCCAGGGCGAGGGCCCGGGCCTCCGGCTCGTCGTAGTCGTCGACGTCCAGGTCGAGGTGCAGCTGCTGGTGCACCCCGCCCTCGGGCCACGTGGGGCGCGGCATCCCGGGTGCGCGCTGGAAGCCCAGCGCCGTGCCGCCCTCGCCGCGCACGCTCACCCAGTCGTCGGAGGTGTCGCCGGGGTCCAGCCGCCACCCGAGCAGCTGCGCGTAGAACTCCGCCAGCGCCCGCGGGTCGGGGGTGTCGAGCACCACCATCCCCAGCCGCACCGCCGGGCGCTGCGCACCGCCGCCCGTCCCGCTCGCCCCGGTCCCGTCCACGGTGCCCTCCTCGTTCGTCGTCCCCACGTCTCGTCCAGGCTCCCGGTTGCGGCGCCCCCGGTCACTCCCCGTCGGCGAGGACGAAGGGGTGCACCTGCGCAGCTCCGGCCAGGCGCAGCTCGCGCGCCGCGACGGCGAGCGTCCACCCGGTACGGGTGCGGTCGTCCACGAGCAGCACGGCGCGGCCCTGCACTGGTGCGCCCGGCGGCAGCCGGAACCGCCCGGTCACCTGCGCCAGCCGGTGCGCGGAGTTCACGTCGCTGCGGGTGGGACCGGCCTCGGGGTGCAGCTCGAACGTGGCCAGCAGCGGCAGCCCGGTGTAGCGCGCCAGCCCCTCGGCCAGGTGGGCGACCAGGTGCGGGCGCGACGCCGAGCACATCGCCACCACCCCCTCCAGGCCGAGGTCACGGGCCCAGTCGTCGAGCACGGCCGCTGCGGCGCGGCGCAGCGGCACGGGCGTCTCCTGGTCCGGTGCCGCGGCGGCGAACAGCTCGCGCACGGCGGCCCCCCAGCCGAGGTCGGTGGTGCGGGCCACCGCGCGGCCCACCTCGGGGCGCTCCTGCGCCGCGATCTTCCCCGACAGCGGCACGCCCAGGGCAGCCATGCCGCTGGGCCAGAGCTTCTTCGGCTCCAGGGGCACCCCGGGCCGGGTCAGGTCCTCGCCGGCGGCCCGCACGGCGTCCTCGTCGAGGTCCCGAGGCACGTCGAAGCCGCCGCAGTTGTCGCACCGTCCGCACGGGGCGGCGTCGGCGTCGTCCAGCGCGCGCCGCAGGAACTCCAGCCGGCACCCGCCGGTGGCCTCGTAGTCGAGCATCGCCTGCTGCTCCACGTCGCGCGTCTCTGCCACCCGCGCGTACCGCTCCGCGTCGTAGGCCCACTCGCGGCCGGTGGCCTCCCAGCCGCCGCGAACCCGGCGCACCGCGCCGTCCACGTCGAGGACCTTGAGCATCATCTCCAGGCGGTTGCGCCGCAGGTCCACCTGCGCCTCCAGCGCCTGCGTGGACAGCGGCCGGCCCGCCTCGGCGAGCGCGCTCAGCGCCCGGCGCACGTCCTGCTCGCCGGGGAAGCCGAGGGAGGCGAAGTAGCGCCACACGTCGCGGTCCTCCGCCCCCGGCAGCAGGACCACCCGGGCGTCGGCGATGCCGCGGCCCGCGCGCCCCACCTGCTGGTAGTAGGCGATGGGGGAGGAGGGGGCGCCCAGGTGCACGACGAAGCCGAGGTCCGGCTTGTCGAAGCCCATGCCCAGCGCGCTGGTCGCCACGAGCACCTTGACGCGGTCGTGCACCAGGTCGTCCTCGGCCCGCAACCGCTCCGCCGGGTCGGTCTGCCCCGTGTAGGCGACCGCCTCCAGACCGTGCGCACGCAGGTGGTTCGCGACGTCGGCGGCGGCGGCGACCGTGAGCACGTAGACGATGCCGGAGCCGGGCAGCTGCGGCAGGTGCTGCACCAGCCACGCCAGCCGGTGCGCGTGGCTGGGCAGCCGCAGCACCGCCAGCCGCAGCGACTCCCGGTCCAGGGAGCCGCGCAGCACCAGCACGTCCTCGAGCGTGCGCGTGCCGCTGACCGACAGCTGCTCGGCGACGTCGGCGGTGACGCGCGCGTTGGCGGTCGCCGTGGTCGCCAGCACGGGGATGCCCTCCGGCAGGTCCGCCAGCAGCGTGCGGATGCGGCGGTAGTCGGGCCGGAAGTCGTGCCCCCAGTCGGACACGCAGTGCGCCTCGTCGACCACCAGCAGGCCGGTCGTGGCGGCCAGCGGCGGCAGCACCTCGTCGCGGAAGCCGGGGTTGTTCAGCCGCTCGGGGGAGACCAGCAGCACGTCGACCGCGCCGGCGCGCACGTCCTCGAAGACGCGCCCCCACTCCTCGCCGTTCGTGGAGTTCACCGTGACCGCCCGCACCCCGGCCCGCTCGGCCGCCGCGATCTGGTTGCGCATCAGCGCCAGCAGCGGCGAGACGATCACCGTCGGGCCCGCGCCGCGCGCTCGCAGCAGCGCGGTGGCCACGAAGTACACCGCGGACTTGCCCCAGCCGGTGCGCTGCACCACCAGCGCGCGCCGTCGCCCGGCGACCAGCGCCTCGATGGCCGTCCACTGGTCCTCGCGCAGCCGCGCGGCCGGGTCGCCGACGAGGCGGCGCAGGACCCCCTCGGCCTCCTCGCGCAGGTCCAGGGTGTCGGGGGCGGCGGTGTTCGCGACGGCTGCTGGCACGGGCGGGATGCTGCCAGCCCCCTCCGACACGGTGCTCCGGGCGCCGCGGGGCGGCCCTGCGCCGCGGGGCGCGGCGCGTGCTGAGAGGCTGTGACCATGCGCGTCGACCACGTCGGCTACGCCGCCGGTCCCGAGGGTCTGCACGGGACGGCCCGGCGGCTCGCGTCCCTGCTCGGGGTGCGGGTGGTCGACGGCGGACCGCACCCTCGCTTCGGCACC
>NZ_JBBBEM010000137.1:0-2305 GCF_037154035.1 Kineococcus sp. G2
CGCCGCGGGGCGCGGCGCGTGCTGAGAGGCTGTGACCATGCGCGTCGACCACGTCGGCTACGCCGCCGGTCCCGAGGGTCTGCACGGGACGGCCCGGCGGCTCGCGTCCCTGCTCGGGGTGCGGGTGGTCGACGGCGGACCGCACCCTCGCTTCGGCACCCGCAACGTGGTCCTGCCGCTGTCGGAGGGCGCGTACGTCGAGGTGGTCGAGGTGCTGGACCACCCGGTCGCGGAGAAGGCCGTCTTCGGCCAGGCCGTTCGCAGCCGTTCGGAGGCGGGCGGCGGCTGGTTCACGTGGGCGGTCACCGTGGACGACCTGAGCGCCCACGAGCGGCGGCTGGGCGAGCGGGCCGAGGAGGGGGTGCGGCGCCGGCCCGACGGGGTGGAGCTGCGCTGGCGGCAGATCGGTGCGCCGGGCCTGCGAGAGGACCCCCAGCTCCCGCTGCTCATCGAGTGGGACGGTCCGCGCACGCAGCACCCCTCCGCCATCGCCCTGGCGGGCGGGACGCGCCTGGTCGGCCTGACCATCGCCGGCGACCCCGCGCGCGTGCGCGGTTGGATGGGCCTGCCGCCGGAGTACGTGAGCGGGCGGATCGCCTTCGAGTGGCTCGACGCGGACTCCGCCGGTCAGCCCGGTCTGCGCTCGGTGACGTTCGAGACGCCCCGCGGGGCGGTGCGGATCTGAGCACCGTGGCCGACTGGATGCCCGACTGGGCGCCCTCGCTGACGGCGTCCGCGATCGTCCTGCTCGTCGTGGACCTGATCGTCCGCCTGACCGCGATCGCGGTCGTCCCCGTCAACCGCCGGCCGAGCTCGGCGCTGGCGTGGCTGCTCGCGATCTTCTTCATCCCCTACCTCGGCGTGATGGCCTTCCTGGTCATCGGCAACCCGAAGCTGCCGCGGGCCCGGCGCCGCAAGCAGCGCGAGATCAACCAGCTGATCCTGGACTCCACGCGCGGCATGGACCTGGTGAGCACCGAGCACCCGTGGCCGCCGTGGCTGAACGGGATCGTGGAGCTGAACCGCAACCTGGGCTCGATGCCGCTGGTCGGGGGCAACACCGCCGAGCTGTTCGGGGAGTACGAGGAGTCGATCCGCGCGATGGCGCGCTCCGTGGACGCGGCGACCCGCTACGTCCACGTCGAGTTCTACATCATGACCCTGGACCCCACGAGCGAGCCGCTCTTCGAGGCGCTGCGGCGGGCAGCCGAGCGGGGCGTCCGGGTGCGGGTGCTCATCGACCACCTCGGCGCCATCCGCTACCCGGGCTACCGGCGCACCGCGCGCTTCCTGGAGCGCTGCGGCATCGAGTGGCACCCGATGCTGCCGGTGCAGCTGCACAAGCTGAAGTACCAGCGCCCGGACCTGCGCAACCACCGCAAGCTGCTGGTGGTGGACGGCGACGTCGCCTGGCTCGGCTCGCAGAACGTGCTCGACCGCAGCTACAACAAGCGCAGCAACATCCGCCGGGGGCTGCAGTGGCAGGACCTCATGGTCCGGCTGGAGGGTCCCGTCGTCTCCGGCGTCGACGCGATCTTCATCACCGACTGGTACTCGGAGACCGACGAGCTGCTCGAGACGGAGCTGCCGGAGGTGTCGCCGCAGCGGACGCCGGGCCGACTGGAGTGCCAGGTCGTCCCCAGCGGTCCGGGCTTCGAGGGGGAGAACAACCTCAAGCTGTTCAACGCGCTGCTGTACTCGGCGCAGCGGCGCATCTCGATCACGAGCCCGTACTTCGTGCCGGACGAGTCGATGCTCAACGCGATCACCACCGCCGCCGAGCGCGGGGTGGACGTGGAGCTCTTCGTCTCCGAGCACGGCGACCAGGCGCTGGTGCACTACGCGGAGTGCTCGTACTACGAGAACCTGCTGCGCGCGGGGGTGCGCATCCACCGCTACCCCGCGCCGTACGTGCTGCACGCGAAGCACATGACCGTGGACGAGGACGTGGCCGTGATCGGCTCCTCCAACATGGACATGCGCTCGTTCCTGCTGGACCTGGAGCTCACGCTGATGGTCTGCGGGCGCTCCTTCGCCGACGACCTGCGCCGGGTGGAGGACGCGTACCGGGAGCGCTGCACCGAGCTGACGCTGCAGCAGTGGCTGGCGCGCTCGCGCGGGCACGTGATCAAGGAGAACCTGGCGCGGCTGACGTCCGCCCTGCAGTGAGCGGGGAGTGAGCGAGGTGAGGGGGCGTGGTCACCGCCGCGGGCTCCACCGGGGGCTCCACCGGGGGCTCCACCGGGGGCTCCACCGGGGGCGCCGCCGCGATTTGACCCGTGGGTGGGGTGTCGTTAACGTGGTG
>NZ_JBBBEM010000138.1:0-12042 GCF_037154035.1 Kineococcus sp. G2
GGCCCCGCAGGCGCCAGCCGAAGCCTGGGACGGGAGCCATCGACCTGACGCTACTGGAGCGGACCCGGCAGGCACTGCGTGGGAACGGGCACCGTGAGCAGGGGCTGCGTGATCACGCCTCAGCTCTGCGAGCTTCGCAGGGAGCATCCGCTCGCCGAAGTGACTTCAGCGCCCGGCCGTCTGGCTCTGCACCCTGAGCTACGAGCCGTGTGGTGAAGCCCGCTGCGAAAGCGGGCGTTCACCGGCATGAATGGAGGATCGTCAAGCCCAGTGTGACGCTGCGCTGCGAAAGATCGCCGTCGCAGAAGTGACCGGTTGTGAGACGCGTGGAGGAGCGGTCCTGGTGTGGCTGCGGCGGTGGGCGCAGGCTGGTGCCAGGGCTCGCTGATGCTCAGGCGTGGTGATGCCGAGCGGCTGCTGGCTCGCTCGATGGCGCGGTGAACGGTCCTCGATCGGGACGTCAAGTCGCTCATCCTTCTGCTCGAGGGGCACTGCCGTCGGTGCGGTTGAGGCTTGAATCCAGGCGAGCAGGGCCGCGGGGTCCGCCGGCCGCGCCCAGCGTGGAACCGCTCGCTGCGGGCAGGCGCATGTGGCACGGTCGCGTGTGACCGGACCGATCAGCAGGAGGCACGTCCATGGTCGACCGCATCGCCGACATCTGGGGCACCCGCACCCCGCACGCCCGAGACACCCCGTGGCCGGTCAGGGTGGACCAGCACCGGGACCCCGTGGTGCGCGAGGAGGACGTCGACCGTTGGGTGCAGTCCGCCTGCGTCCTGTGCAGCAACGGGTGCGGGGCCGACATCGCCGTCAAGGACGGGCGGATGGTCGGGGTCCGGGGTCGCGCGGTGGACGTGGTCAACCACGGCCGCCTGGGCCCGAAGGGCCTGTACGGATCGTGGCAGTGGAGCAGGACGGACCGGCTCACCCGCCCACTGGTGCGCGACGCCGAAGGCCAGCTGGTGCAGAGCGACTGGGACACCGCGATGGGCCGCATCGTCGCGCGCTCCAAGGAACTCCTCGCGACCGAGGCCGGAGCCCTGAGCCACGGCTTCTACACCAGTGGCCAGCTGTTCCTGGAGGAGTACTACGCGCTCTCGGTGATCGGAAAGGCCGGCCTTGGGACTCCCCACATGGACGGCAACACCCGCCTGTGCACCGCGACCGCGGCCGCCGCGTTGAAGGAGAACTTCGGATCCGACGGCCAGCCCGGCTCCTACTCCGACATCGAGGCCACCGACGCCATCTTCCTGTTCGGGCACAACATGGCCGAAACCCAAACGGTGCTGTGGATGCGGATCCTGGACCGGATCCACGGGCAGGACCCGCCCCGGATCGTGGCCGTCGACCCCCGGACGACCGCGGTGGCCGAGGCAGCCGTGGCGACCGGCGGCGTGCACCTGGCGCCGCTGCCGGGCACCAACCAGGCGGTGATGAACGGCCTGACCCGCGAGCTGCTGCACCGCGGCTGGGTCGATGCCGAGTACGTGGCCCAGCACACGCTGGGACTGCAGGAGCTGCAGGCGACCGTCGAGCCGTACACGCCCGAGCACGTCGAGGAGATCAGTGGCGTGCCGGCTGACGACCTGCGCCGGGCGGCGGAGATCTTCGGCACCTCCCAGCGGGTGCTGTCCACCGTCTTGCAGGGCTTCTTCCAGTCCCACCAGGCCACCGCCGCCTCCGGCGGGGTGAACAACCTGCACCTACTGCGCGGCCTGATCGGCCGCCCGGGCTGCGGCATCTTGCAGATGAACGGCCAGCCCACGGCGCAGAACACGCGCGAGTGCGGAGCCGACGGCGACCTGCCAGGCTTTCGCAACTGGGCCAACCCCGAGCACGTCCAGGAGCTGGCCGAGCTGTGGAACGTCGACCCGCTCATGATCCCCCACTGGGCCCCTCCGACGCACGCCATGCAGATCTGGCGGTACTGCGAGCAGGGGTCGATCAAGCTGCTGTGGATCTCCGGCACCAACCCGGCGGTGTCCCTGCCCGAACTGGCGCGCATCCGGTCCATCGCCCAGCAGCAGGACCTGTTCATCGTCGTCCAGGACGGCTTCTTGACCGAGACCGCGCAGTTCGCCGACGTCGTCCTGCCCGCCGCGCTGTGGGGCGAGAAGCAGGGGACCTTCACCAACGTCAACCGCACCGTGCACCTGTCGGAGAAGGCGATCGAGCCGCCTGGGCGGGCCCGCAGCGACCTGGACATCTGGCTGGACTACGCGCACCGGATGGACTTCCGTGACAAGGACGGCGACCCGCTGATCACCTGGACCGGCCCCGAGGAGGTCTTCGAGGCCTGGAAGGAGTGCACCCGTGGGCGCCTGGTCGACTACACCGGCCTGTCCTACGACCGCCTCCGCGGCGGCAGCGGCATCCCGTGGCCGGTCAACGACGAGGCCCCCGAGGGCACCGACCGCCTCTACGCCGACGCGAACTTCCCCACCCACCACGACGTGTGCGAGAGCTACGGCCACGACCTGCTCACCGGCGGTGCCACGAGCCCGCAGGCCTACCGGGCCCAGCGGCCCGACGGGCGGGCGGTCCTCAAGGCGGCTCCCTACGGGGAGCCGCCGGAGGTGCCGCCCGAGGCCTACCCGTTCGCGGTCACCGGCGGGCGGACCGTCTACCACTTCCACACCCGCGCCAAGACCGGCCGCGCCGAGCAGCTGCGCCGGGCTGCCCCCGGCGCGTGGGTGGAGTTGTCCGTGGGCGACGCCGACCGCCTGGGCATCGGCGAGGGCGACGTCGTCCTGGTGGAGTCGCCCCGCGGCGCGATGCAGGCACCGGCGCGGATCGGGCGGGGGCGCGACGGCGTGGTCTTCGCCCCCTTCCACTACGGCTACTGGGACCAGCCCGGCACCGACGGCGCCTCTCCCGACGGCTCTCCCAGGGCCGCGAACGAGCTCACCCTCACGGAGTGGGACTCCGTCTCCAAGCAGCCGCTGCTGAAACTGGGCGCCGCCCGGGTCACCCGGATCGCAGCCGCCGATGGACCGGCGCCGGCCCCCACGACGACCGCCTCGGCACCGGCCGACCCGGCGAGCGTGCCGGCGACCGTGGGCGGAGCGGACGCCGCGGTGGACGAGCAGGTGGACGCCGCGCCGGCACCGCACCCGGCCCCGGAGCCGGCGGCCAGCCCCGGCCAGCCCGGATCCGGCGGCACGACGGCGTCCACCACGGCGTCCACGACACCGACGGAGGGTTGAGCTGTGCACCTCGCCACCTACATCGGCCTGCAGCACACGGCCTCAGCCACCCTGGCGGACTCCTTCCGCCAGGTCGCGCAGGGCCACGCCGCCGAGCCGGACGTGTTCACCGACTGCCACCGCATGGCAGCGATGTCGCAAGGGCACGTGGAGCGCCTTGCGCCCCTGGTCGACCGCTACGGGGAGGAGCGCGTGGACGAGCCCGAGCGGCTGCACGCCGACGGGCTGGCCGGCGTGCGCTCCGGCGGGGTGGGGCTGCTGCGCGACCTGCAGGACCTGTACGTCCTGGCCTCCTTCGTCGACATCACCTGGACCGTGCTCGGCCAGGCCGGCAAGGGCGTGCGCGACCGCGACCTGATCGCCGTGGTCGACGCCTGCGAGCAGGAGACCCAGCGCCAGCTGCTGTGGCTCAACACGCGCATCAAGCAGGCAGCACCCCAGGCCCTGATCGCCAGTGGGTCCAGCACGTGAGCGGAGGCGACGGCGGGCTGCTGGAGGCCGCCGAACACCGCGGCCCGGCCAGCGCCGGGGCCTACGCCTTCGGGCTGTGCCTGGTCGTGCTCGTGGCTTGCGGCGTGGTCGGGATGCTCGTGCACCAGCCCTTCCTCTTCCCCAGCCTCGGGCCCACCGTGATGCTCTTCGTCGAGAACCCGCGCCAGGCGTCGGCCACCCCCCGCGCCACCTTGATCGGGCACGGCGTCGCGATCGCCGTCGGCGCAGGCTGCCTGGCCCTGTTCGGACTCACCGACCACCCCCCGGTGACCCAGGAGGGCCTGAGCGCCGCCCGCATCGGCAGCGCCGCGGCGTCGGTGGCGCTGACCGCCCTGGTGCTCAAGGTCCTGAACGCCTCCCACCCGCCCGCGGGCGCGACCACGCTCATCGTCAGCCTCGGGATCTTGACCTCGGCGGTCGAGCTGCTGACGATGGCGGCGGCCGTGCTGTTGGTCACCGTGCTCGCCGTCGCGCTCAGCCGCCTGCTGGGCGTGCGGCTGCCCCTGTGGCGCTGAGCGCGTCGGCCCTGCCCACACGGGCGCGAGCAGCCCGCCTTCGAGCACGACCAGCCCCGCCAGCGCGAGGGCAGTGCGGCAGGACCCTACGACGCTGACGATCATGCGGGGGCGAACGTGCCCGGGGTCAGTGCTGCACCGTCCAGCAGCTGAGCTCTTCCAGGACGCCCCTGGCGTGAACGAGGCAGCGCCCCGGGGTGCCGCTGCGCGGGTCCCCCTGGGGGAAGGTCGCCCACACAGGCCCTCACCTGGCGCGTGGGCAGGCATGAAGCATTGATCTTGAAAGTTTTCCACAAAGACGCTTCGTGTCGCACAGCCGACCGTTTCTGAGACACCGCAGGGGGAGGAGCCGCCGGGCCGCGACACGCCGTCTCAGAACCCGTGTCCACAACTTCCGTCTCACCAGCGGTGCATGGGCGCTTTCTGAGACGGTCCCGGCTGTGCCCACCCATACCTCGACCCCTGCGCCCGGCGACGCGATCACCCGCCGCCCCGGTCACCTCCTCGGCTACGCCCGCGTGTCCACCACCGCGCAGGACCCCGCCCTGCAGCACGACGCCCTGACCGCGGCCGGCTGCTACCGGGTCTGGACCGACACCGCCTCCGGGGCTCTTGCTGCCCGCCCGGCCCTCGACGACGTCTTGGCCCGGCTCGGGCCCGGCGACGTCCTGGTCGTCTGGCGCCTGGACCGCCTGGCCCGCTCCCTTCGCCACCTGCTGACCCTCATCGACGACCTGGACAGCAGGGGAGTGGGCTTCCGGTCCTTGAGCGAGTCCATCGACACCACCACCGCCACCGGACGGCTGGTGCTGCACCTCTTCGGGGCGCTGGGGGAGTTCGAGCGCGACCTGCTGCGTGAGCGCACCGCCGCCGGCCTGGAAGCGGCCGCCGCCCGCGGGCGGCGCGGAGGACGCCCGGCGGTGATGACCCCGGCGAAGCTGGCCGCCGCCCGCGGCCTGCTCGCCGAAGGGCGCACCACCCGTGAGGCCGCTGAAGCCGTGGGCGTCTCGCGTGCCACGCTGTACCGGGCGCTGAGCGCCAACGAGCTGGCTGATCAGCGATGAGGTTCAGCACGGGGCGGGGTGCCTGCATCGGCGTGATCAGAGCGCGCCGCGCCGGGTGGCACCCGGAAGGTGTCGGATACCGGAGTACACCCACCCCGCACTCAGGAAGAGATCCACTGTGAGTCCTGACCCAGATGCCGCAGACAAGGTCTACCTGAAGCTGGCCCCTGATGCTGACGCGTTCGCACAGGCTCGACGCTTCCTCAGTCTGTACGCCCAGCAGAGCGGCTTGGACGAGGAGCGCGCTGACGACCTGGTGCAGGCAGCAGCGGAGCTGATGGCCGTCGGCGGGCGCGTGCACCGGGCCTTGGCCCTGACAGTGCACGAGCACCCCGACCGCCTCCCCGTCCTGGTCGAACTGGCCGGGCCGGTGAGCGTCGACGTGGCCGCCGAAGCAGTCGTGCTGCTGAACGAGCTGAGCCGGCAGTGGGGCTGGCACCAACTGCCGGGCTGCACACAGGTGTGGTGCGAGGTACCGAAGCACGAGGTGGCAAAGCACGAGCCGACATCGTGAGCGCACCGTGAGCGCACCGCGCAGCGCGTGGACACACGGCACCGCCCCCCAGCTGCGGTGATCTTCGCGCTTGGCGGAGTACGAGCGGGGTGGGGGCAGAAGGACTAGCGGCACCGGGCACGTCTTCTCGGTACCAGCTCATCGCGACGCTCACTCGCACGCCCGCCGTCGCGGCAGCCGAGCACACCTAACCGAGGAGCCCCGCGGAAGGTGTCAGCGCCCGGCTACGGCGGCACTCACTGACGGTGCTCATTACACGGTGCTCACTGGCGCAACTGGCCGGTCGCGGCGAGCTCGTCGGCGACCTCGCGCAGCTTGCGGTTGCGCTCCTGGCTGACGCGCGTCAGCAGCGCGAACGCCTGATCAGCAGTGATCTTGAAGCGCTCCATGAGGATGCCCTTGGCCTGCCCGATCACGTCGCGGCTGGCGATGGCGATCCGCAGATTGTTCACCTGCTCGGTGACGGCCAGCGCGGTTGCGGCGTGCGCGACAAAGAGCTGCCCGACCTCCGCGGACTCCTCATCGAAGGCGTCCGGTGCCGCCGCGAGCAGGTCCAACGCGCCGAGGCTGTCGCCGGCGACGTACAGCCGCAAGCACAGCATGCTGCGCAGACCCACCTCACCGGCGCGCCCGGCCAGCTGCGGCCAGCGCGCATCGGTGCTCAGGTCATCCACCCGGACCACCTCCTGCGCGAAGAGCGTGTCCAGGCAGGGACCTTCACCGATCTGATCCTGCAGCGCGTCCAGGCCCCGGCCGCGCTCATCAGTGGCGGCCGCGGAGGTCACGTGCTGGCCGCGCACCCGGGTGAGGGTGGCGTCCTCAGCGCCGGGCACCAGCGCGGCTGCTGCGGCCACGATGCGCTCCATCACCGCTTGAGGGTCTTCATGCCGGTGCAGCTCTTGCGCCAAGTCCGCCAACTGCCGCCCGAGCCCGCTGGTGGGCTCGACGTACTGGGCCGAAGGCTGATCGCCCTGCCCTGATTTGTGATCTTCCTCGCGCATGGGTCCATCTTGGTCAAGCAACATCACTGCACCACAACCAGCCCTCACCGGTCAGACACGGCCCTCCAGGCTCTCCCGCACCGGAACGGTCCTTACGGTATTGATCCTGGGGTGATCGGCGCCTGGTGCTGTGACGGCGTGCAGGGGTGTGCTCCAGTGCGGTGAGGTCCCTCTCGCGAGGTCCTCGCCCACCAGGAAGCAGGAGGACGCGTGCGCCCAGCCGATCAGACCCAGCCCACCCGACGAGTGCGCCTGGTGCAGCGGGTCGGTGGGGCGCTGGCCCTGCTCGGCGGCCTCGCCACCTTCGTCTTCGTCTGGCAGCCGTGGGACTCGTGCGACTACGAGGACTCCTCGGCGGGGTGCCGGCCGGGCGCGGTGGAGCGGACGGGCCTGGTGACCAGCCTGCTCCTGCTGCTGGCCGGCCTGGTGGTGGCGATCGTGGCCACCGTGGTCGCTGCCCGCGCTCAGCGCGCCTCGCCCAGGCCCCGTAGGTAACGCGCTTTCTCTACGGGTCCGGCGACCGCCTCGACGTACCGCTCATGTCGAAGTGCGGGCGGCTGCGAGTGGGCTCGTGCGCACGCAACGAGGTGACCAACGGCATGCTGACCCGGTGCGCCCCTCCCCATGCGCGAACCGACGCCGGCCGCTGGCAGCGGTGGTGACGCCCAGCAGCCGTGAGCGTGCGCTGGCCGCGGAACTCTTCCTCACCTGGCTCGTCCACGACCTCGAAGAAGCCCTGACCATGGCCGCGACCTCACGACGCCTCGCCACCCGCCTGCGCGGCTCGCCGTCACCGACCGCCCGCCGCGCCGCCGAGCGGGTGGAGGTGAGCACCGTCGAAGCCGCCACGGCCATCGCCCTGATGGGAGTGCTGGTGGCCTTCGCCACCGAGCGAGGCCGCCGCTCGGCAGGAGGCGATCCCCTCTACCAGTACGTGCTGGCCGGCCTGCAGGGCCATGTCCTCACCCACCTCGCCGCCAGCTGCTGGCTGGGGGGCTACTCCACGGGAGTCCTCACCGCCGTGACCGTCCTGCTTCCCCACACGCGTCGCGCACGTCAATCGCTACGGTCCACCGGAACGCTGATCAAAGGGCCCGTGCCCTACGTGCGAGGAGCCCTCCTCCTGCTGCCGGCGACCTTCGCCTGCCAAGGCCTCGCCCGCGCGCTCCAGCGACGCAGCAGGCGCAGGGTCGACTCCGCGACCGATTGAGGGTGCAGCTCGCTCTCGTCGCCGCTACGGCCATTCCCCCTCCTTTACGGAGGAGGGCGTTGGAGATCGCTTCGCCGACACGCACGGTCATCCCGCTGGCCAGGACGTCACCGGCCGCTCGGATCTGCCGAAGTACGGGTGCCGTCACAGCGGTGGTGCGCGACCGGTGACGTGGCCCCAGAGGCAGCGCACACTGAGCCAGGTGGACACCCTCCTGCTGAGCGGCACCGCCCTCGACGGCGCGCAGTGGACGCTGCACGGCGAAGACACCCCCCGCGGGCCGGGCGTGGTGCTCGATGTGCGCACCGCTGACGGGCGCCGGTGCTGGGGCACCGCAGAACGCTGCACCCCGCTGCCGCCCGGACGGGGGATCGGTGGTGGCTGGGGTCACGGCGATGTCGACGAGCCGGCCACCTGGCTGATCAAGCTGCGCGCCGATGTGCGCGCCGTGGTGGTGCACCTCTCCGACGGCACCCGCGAGGACCTACGCGTCGCGGACGATCTGCACCGCGACGACGTGCGCTGGGCGGTGCTGGCCCACCCGCGCCACCTGGACGTGCACCGCACCGACGTCTACGACACCGACGGCCAAGCGCTGCTCGACACCGCCGTCGCGTAGGCGCCCGCCTGCCCGCTCACGGCGCGACGCGGCAAGTCCCAGGTCACGTGCCGGCTGTGTCCTGGTCACCACCGTCACCGTCGTCGCCGGCCCCCACCCGCACCCCGGCGCCGTCGTCTCCGTCACCCGTGTCGTGATCCTGCTGTCGACCTCGGCCGCTGCTCGTCATCGCGTAGCTCCGTCCGCGCACGTGCTGGTCCTGCTGTCGGCACCATGCTGCTCACTCAGGCACGGCTCGTGCAGGACCGCTCTGTCATGACGCTGACGTAGCGCGTTCGCTTCGCTCCCGGTGCGGGCTCAGCGGCCCAGTCCGTCCTCACGCCCGGCACCACGAGAGCGGTCACCGACCGTGCGGTTCAGTCTTGCCTGCGCGGTCTGCTCCGCGGACCCGGTGCGCGCACGACCCGACGTGCGGCCCTGACCGGCAGCAGGCCCGAAGGAGGCCTCACGCAGCCGGCGGACCTGCTCCAGGTGCACCTCCTCGCGCGCCCGCGCGGCGACCGCTACACCGGCCTGCTCCCCACCACGCCGGCGCTGCGCCCACCACGCGTCATCACCGCTCACCCGCGCGGCGACCACCTGCGGCAGCGCGTCCAGACGCTGCGCGGACTGCTGTGCGACCGCCTGGGCCTGCGCCTGCTCCACGCGTCGCTCGTGGCGGGCCTTGGACTCCAGCGCCTTCTTCGGCACCTGCACCACCGGTGCGGCCACGGGCGTCTCGAGGACAGGCGCGACCTTCGACCACGACAGCGCCCGGTCCAGCTGCGAGGCGCGGAACCACACCGCCTCCCCCTGCGCGTCGACGTGCCCGGGCAGGGTGAAGGAGTACCCGCTGACCCGCCCGCTGGCCGCCACGTTGGCGCGGTAGCCCACCCCGGCGCGCTCCAGCGCGGCCTCGAAACCGTCGCGCCCCGTACCGGCTGCCGCGTCCACGGCGGCGCGCACCCGCTCGGCCAGCTGCACCCGCTCCGGGGCTGCCCCGGTGCGCTGCCCGCGCCGCCACTCCCCGGCGCTGAGCTGGTGATCGGCGGTGCGCTGGGTGTCCTTCGTCGAGGTTCGCGGCGCCACGCTCAGGCCGTACATCTGCTCCAACTGGACGCACGCCGCCTGCGCCTGGCGGTAGTCCTGGCGCGCGTGCCAGACCCGCCCGTCGAAGCCCACCCGCGAGACGGCCAGGTGCACGTGGTCCTCACCGTGACGCACCACCACCCACGGCTGCGTCGCGCGCTGCTCCCACGGCACGTCCGAGCCGATGCGGTCCACGAAGCCCATCGCCTCGGCGAACACCGCCGCCGCTTCCGCCCACTCCTCATCCGTGAGCGTGCGATCCCCGGGTGCGCAGCGCAGCGAGGCGTGCCAGATCGGACGCGTGATGTCCGGCCTCGTGCGCGCTGCGTCGGTCAGGATCCACGCCCACGTGGTGCCGTCCCGGCTGCCGTCCAGGCACACGTTGCCGCCGATGACCGCACCCCCGGACCGCCCGGCGTACACGTGCTCCTCCTTGGTGCCCGGCCCGTGCAGGTACGCGGCCAGGTCCCCCGCCCGCTCCCCCCGGGTGATCTTCGCGATCACCGTGCACCACCACGCCCGGTATCGCGCCCAGCATCGCGTCCACCGCTGTGCCCGGCATCGCGCTCACCATCGCGCAGCCACGGGTTCACCGGCTGCTGCCCTGGCCGCTGCGCAGGGCGATCCCCCGGCCCCGGCGTGCCCGACGGCGCATGTGAGGGCGCGCTCGACGGCGCACCGGACGGCGCGCTCAACGGCGTCCCGAACGGCGCACTCGGCGTCGCCGGCGCCACCCGCCGCGGCACCCGTTTCCCCTTCGCCACCGCGGCCACCGCGGCCCCTCTCGACGTGCCGGCACCGGCCCTTGCGGCACCAGCCGAGGCACCTGCTCCCGCCACCCGTTCCTGCACCAGCGTCATCACCGCGCGCACCTCCACCACCGCCGCCCGCAGCTGCGCCAGCACCCCCGGCCCCACCCCGTGCACGTGCACCGCGTGCACCGCCTGGTTCAAGTTGTTCGCCACGCGCGAGAGCTCACCGCGCAGCACCGACGAACGCGCCAGCACCTCCGCCAGCTCCATATCCACGCCCACACCCACACCACCCGGTGCACCACCCGACGCGCTCTTCGCGCGCCCACCCCGAGCCCGCACCGCACCCGCATCCACACCCTCCGCAAGCCGCGCGTTCACCTCATCGCGCACCCACGCACCCAACCGACCCCGCCCCGCAGCAGCCGCCGCCTCCTCCCACGCCGCGTGCTCCTCCGGACTCAGCCGCACCGCCACCGTGCGCGTGCGCTCCCCCGCCATGCCGGCCTCCCTTTCCTGCCGGTGCACCACCCGCAGGTGGCGCACCACGCGGTGCGTTTCTCGGCGCGCTGCGCGCCGGCCCTGCCCTTTGCCCGGCGCCCCCAGGCGTCGGGCGTGCTGCGCGAACGAAGTGAGCCAGCACCAGCTCGCCCCCAGGGCGAGCCCTGCCAGCGAGCGAAGCGAGCGGGCAGCGAGGTGGCTAGCCGTGAAGCGCCAGCGTAACGCTAGTCATACCTCGCATCCCGGCCACCAGAGTCTACCGGCGCGGGTCCTTCCGGCGCGCCCTGCGCGCCGGGGCAGCCCGCAGGGCTGCATCACGTGCGGCGCCCCAGCGCCGCACGTGCGGTCAGGTAGGTGGGGTGGTGCGCCTGGTCAGCGCCCGATGCGCCCAGCGCGTCGGCGCCACCGGGCGCACCACCGCACCGGGACACGGTGCACCTTCTTCCCACGCACCCGTAAACCGCCTGACCGGCGCACGCTGTGGTGGGCTCGTGCCCCTAGGGCGCGTGCCCACCACAACGTGCGCCGGTCGCCTGCAGCGTTTGCAGTCAGCGGCCGTGGTCAGTCTCTGCAGTCAGCGCCCCTCGCGTCCGTAGCGCTCGTGCGCGGCCTGCTTGGAGGTGCGCAGCACTGCCCCGACCTCCGCCCAGCTGGCCCCCTGCGCACGCAGCTCGCCGGCCACCGCTGCCGGCAACCGCTCGAGCAATTCACGCAGCACCAGCAAGTCGTCCGGCAGGTAGCCGTCCGCGTCGTCGGTCACGTCACGCGCCTGCGCCAGCGCGCGCTGCGCGTCCCAGCGCTGCGCCAGATCCGCCGCCGAGCCCATCAGCTCCTCCAGCACCCAGCGCACCTCACCCACACCAGCTCGCGTCGTCGGGTCCACAACGCTGTTCGCCACCCCATCCACCACGTCGTCAAGACTCCTTGACGACCTCGTGAGCCGTCAAGGCACCCTGACGACACGCGGAAACACCACCACCACCGCACCCGACTTTCCGCGATCGCCCGCACACCACGACGCCCTCTCTGCCGGTGCGCCCAGCGCGCCGGCGCAGCCCGCAGGGCTGCAGCGGGGGGGGGGGGCCAACAACACCACAAAA
>NZ_JBBBEM010000139.1:0-12434 GCF_037154035.1 Kineococcus sp. G2
ACGACACGCGGAAACACCACCACCACCGCACCCGACTTTCCGCGATCGCCCGCACACCACGACGCCCTCTCTGCCGGTGCGCCCAGCGCGCCGGCGCAGCCCGCAGGGCTGCAGCGCGTGCGGCGCCCCAGCGCCGCACGCGCACCCACCGCAGGCCACCGCCTCCACCGCACCCGGACAACGGCACCGCCGCACCCCTTGCCCGCACCGCCGAGCGGGCGAGACGGTGCCGTGGTGCGCTTCGCCACGACGATGAGCTGGCAGATCCGCGAGGGCATCGACCAACACCTGGCGATGGCCCTGTACGTGCGCGACGCCGCCGGCCTGCAGCGCTACGTGGTTACCGAGCCGGACGTCGGCGCCCTGGTGCCAGCGGTGTCCGCACCCGCAGGAAGCGGGCACCATCGAACACCCGACGAGACGCACCGCAGGACGCAGAACGAGGCGCACGACGAGGACGAGGTCGGCGCTGACGTCGGCGCTGACGTGGACCTGAGCCAGGCGGTGCGCGAGTGGCCGATCTGGTGGGCCCGCGCCCTGCACCAGGTACCGCCCACGCAGCCCCCCACGACACCCGAGGAGCTACGAGAAGCAGCACCACCTGCACCACCGGACTGGCACGGACTGCAAGACCTGCCCGCGATGCGCACCCTCGCCGAGCGGCACCACCACGACATCCGGCACTGGCTGCGCGAGATCAAGCACAACGAGATCGAACGCTGCCGCGGCCGGCGCGGCAGCAGCGACCCGCTGCACCTGACCCGCTTCGTCAACGCCTACGCACCACGCCTGCGCCGGCGGGTGCGCCCCTTCACCCTGCACCTGCGCCTGCTGCCGCTGCAGCAGCCGGCCGGGTGGGTCCTGAACGAGCAGCAGGTCCTGCTCAGCACCGCCCTGCGCGAAGACGCCGACGCCCTGGAGCGCCTGCTGGAGCCGGTCGTCTCCGCCCTGGCGTGAGCGGGCATCGAGCGCGCACCGAGCTGCCGTTACCGGCCGCGCAGGCCGCGCAAGGCGCGCAAGGCGCGCAAGGCGCGCAAGGCGCGCAGCCAAGCCACCCCCAGGCAAGGCGACCACAGCACCGCACCGAGCCGATCGGCGCAGCCACCCCAGCCCTGCCCGCGCGCAGCCCCAGCCCTGCTCGCACCACCCGTTGCTGGCCCGGCCAGGGCCTCCAGGCCGTGGCTACGCTGGCGCACATGAGCCTGAGCGCTGCGCGTCCAGGAGTCCCGGTGGACGCCTGGACCTCCGCGACAGCCGGCGTGGGCGAACGCACCGAAGTCGTCGACGGGGAGCTCGTGGTCAAGAAGGTCGGCGGCAACCCCCACCACCGCATCGCCGCTCGCCTGGCGCTGGAGTTCGAAGACCAGTGGCCGAACACCTACGCCGCCGCCCCCGGCAACTGGGCCATTCACCTGGCCCCCGACGGCACCGTCGTGACCGGGCGCATCCCCGATGTCCTGGTCAACGGCCCCGCCCTGAACGCGGACTCGGTGTGCACCGAGCTGCCCCGCGCGGCGGTGGAGGTGTGGTCACCGGGCAACACGCTGGCGGAGATGAACGAGAAGCGCTCCGAGTACCTCAAGGCCCACCTGCCGGTGCTGCTCGAGGCCTACCTGACCGCCGAGCAGCAGGTGCACCTGGAGTGGCTGGTCAACAACGGCGAGACCTGGCTGAGCGCCGGCACCGCCGTGGGCCGCACGCCCCTGAGCATCGCCGCCGACGACCGGCACCCCGCCTTCACCGTCGTGCCCAACGACCTGCTCGGCCGCGGCCGCTCCTGACCCACCACCAGCACCGCCAGCAGGACCCCCGCCGCGCCTCGCACCCCCACGCACCTGGCACCAGTGCCCGCCCGGGCACGGCCGGGCCCGGCTACGGTCGAAGACGTGAGCGATCCCGTGGGCAGCAGCGTGGACAGCGTCTTTGGCAGTCCGCTCAGCGATGAGCGCTTCGAGGCCATCTGGAACCGCGCCTGCCAGCCGGAGCTGTCCACCGCGCCCGGCTACGACGGCGACGCCGCCTTGCACCTGGTGCGCACCTTCCACGGCATGGTCAGGAACGCCGGCCTGCTCGGCACCCTGGACGCCTACGAGGACGAGCTGAACTACCCCCTGCCCTGGGTGCTGCAGGCCTACCGCGCCTTGGGCCTGCCCATCACCGCCGCCGCCATCGAGCAGGCTTACCGCGAGCATCAGGAGCTCACCGCCGCCCCCGAGAGCGCCGACACCGAAGCGCGCTGGGACGAGGCCGAAGCCCGCATCGACGCCACCTACGGCCTCGACGACGCAGCCCTCAGCCGCGCCGCACGAGCGGCCATCGCCGCCGCACCGCACACCTTCGCCCCGCTGCACTGAGCTACCGGCGTGCTGAGCGCCCGCTGCCGACGCAGAGGACGCTCAGCACGCCACCGCAAGACGGTGCGATCGCACACGGCCCGGACGCCGCTTCACCGGCCTGGCACCTACCTGCAGCGGCACCGCTCGAGTACGTCCGCGCGCGGACGGCGCCATGAGCGCGAGGTCGGCACCTGTCGGCGCGCCGCGCGGGCAGGTGCCGCTACCGGCCCGGCACGGTCAGCAGGCAGACTCGGTCCCGGTCGACGCCGGCTCACCACCCGGTCCCGCACTGGCCTCGCCCGCGAGGTCGTGAACCGCTGGAGCGCCATGAGTGCCACCCTCCCTCCGGACCCACCTCGAGCAGGCTCCCCGCTCGCACTCGCGCTGCCCTTCCACGGCACCTGGCTGGCCCGCAACAGCCCAGCCCGCCGCGTGCCCAGCCACGGCACCGATCTGCTGGGCACGCGGTACGCCATCGACTTCATCGCCGTCGACGAGCACCGCCGGACTTCCCCGCAGCACAGTTGGCGCACGGTCCTGGGTACCGAACCTGCCGACATCTTCGTCGGCTTCGACCGGCCCGTCCTGGCTCCCGTCTCAGGAGTCGTCGCCGCCGTCCACGACGGCGAACCCGACCACGTGGCTCGTCGGTCCCAGCTCACGCTGCTGCCCTACGTGCTGAGGCAACGGGAGCGACTGCGGCAGGGCGTCGGCGCCATCGCCGGCAACCACGTCTGCATCGAAGTCGCCGGCACGACGGCGTACGTCGGTCTCGTGCACCTGCGACGGGGCACTATCGAGGTGCAGGTGGGTCAGCACGTCACCGAAGGGCAGCTGATCGCCCGGTGCGGCAACTCCGGCAACTCCACGCAGCCGCACGTCCACGTGCAAGCCATGGACAGCATGGACCTGCGGATCGCCAAGGGGGTTCCCGTCGTCTTCCGCGACTTCCGGGAGTGGCCCGCTGGTCGCCGCGGTTCCATCCGGAGCCGGATCCGGGGTCCGATCCGGCGCACACTCGCTGTCCCTGGCGAAGAGTCCGTCGTTGAAGCTGTCTTCGAGGTCGCTGCGAGCGGTTGAGCCACTCCTGCGGGGAGTGGCCTCCGATCACCCACATATCAAGCATGAGCGAGCATTCGGCGTAGCGCGGCCGTCCACGTGAAGGAGCTGGGGTGGCTGGGTAGCCGCGTGGTCGGCACAGGGGCACGCCAGTACGAGGAACAGGTGAGCTTCAGGAGAGCTCGCCTGTCTGTGGCCAGGAGGAGGCGGATGGCGGACGGGGGCGGGAGCAGTGGTCACGAGCAGGGCAGAGCAGAACTACCTGAGTAGGCTTCCCAGTCGGCCTACGCGAATATTTTCCCTTCTTGTCGGCGTGTCCCACCCGAATGATCGCGATCTTGCTGGCACGGTGTGCGCCATGCCGACAGCCAGCAGCGTGCGCATGGACGCGCAGACGTGGACCGAGACGTGGTCCCCGCGCCGGCCGCTGGCCACCGATGACCTGACGAGGGGCTGCTGGCGCCAGAGCCGCGACGACGCCCTGGCGCGGCGCTACCTGGAGCACTCCCCCAAGGCGCTGCTGTCGATGCTGGTCATCGACGTCGACCACGACGACACCGTCCTGCGGGCCCTGACCAAGCCCATGACCCACCCGATGCCCTCCTGGATCGCGGAGTCGCCCACCGGGCGCGGGCACGTCGGCTGGGTGCTGAAGACGCCGGTGGTGCGCACCGACGCCGCCCGCCTGGAGCCGATGCGCTACGCGGCCAAGGTCGAAGAGGGCCTTCGCCGCTCCCTGGACGGCGACGTCGGCTACGCCGGGCTGCTGACGAAGAACCCGGTGCACGAGGACTGGGTGACCACCTGGGGCACCGGGCACCTGTACGACCTGGGTGAGCTGGCCAAGGGCCTGGGCGAGCTGATGCCGCGCACCCTGCCTCGGCGAGCCGTGGACAGCTCCGGGCTGGGTCGCAACGTCACCCTCTTCAACCGGCTGCGGTTGTGGGCCTACCGCGCTAGGCGCCGCTACGACGACCGCTGCGAGTGGGAGGAGGTCGTCGACGCCTTCGCGCTGAACGTCAACCACGAGTTCGCCGTGCCGCTGCCGGTGCCGGAGGTCGCCCAGACCGCGCAGTCCGTTGCACGATGGGTCTGGCGCCGTTCCTTCGACGAGGCCGGCTTCCGCGCGGTGCAGGCCCAGCGCGGCAGCAGCGGGGGTAAGAAGGGTGGACGGGCCAATACGCCGGCGCAGCAAGAAGCTCGTCGGCGCACGGTCCGCAAGGCTCAGGATGCACGGCGGAAGGTGACGGCGGCACAGATGGCGGAGGACCTGCTGTGAGCGCTCAGCAGCCGGGGCGCCGAAAGATGACGGCTCGCGAGGCTGCGGAGAAGTACGGCGTCTCTACGCGCACGGTGCGCCGACTGGTGGCCGAGCCGCGCCAGGACTTCCTGGACCGCGCCTCTGCCCGACGGTCCCAGGCGGTGCAGCTGCGCCTGGACGGTGCCAGCTACGCGGAGATCGCCGAGGCGATGGCCTGCTCCACTGGCACCGTAGGCCGGCTGCTGCACGACGCCCGCCGTTACGGCGAGATGCCCGAGCTAGCGGCTGACGGGGACCAACGCGAGGAGCAGCAGGCCGCCGCCTGAGGGCGCCCCTCGCGCTTGTACTCGACCTTCCCTCTCGTCGGCGCGCCTACTCACATGCATGCATGCTGGCATGTAGACATGTCGGCATGTTGACTGTGGCCTTCACTAACCAGAAGGGCGGGGTGGGTAAGACCTCCACCGTCGTGGGCATCGCCGCTGCCTTGCAGCGGCAGGGACGACGGGTGCTGTGCGTGGACCTGGACCCCCAGGCCGATCTGACGCAGTGGTTGGGCCTGGACCCGCTGGCCGACGTGCGCAACGTCAACGACGTCATCTACGCCGACACCCGCGGCATCGCCTCCGAGGCGATCCAGCCCTCCGCCTGGGGTGAGGGCATCGACGTCATCGGCTCCACCCTGGACCTGGCCGAGCGCGAGACGGACCTGAGCCCCGGCAGCGAGTTCCGCCTGGCCAAGGCCCTGGACGGTCTGAGTGGATACGACGCAGTCTTGATCGACTGCCCGCCCAGCATCGGCCGGCTGGTCGTGCTCGGCTTCGTCGCCGCCACCCACGTCGTGGTGGTCACCGAACCGTCAGCAGCCAGTCTGCGCGGGGTGGAGAACGTCTTGCGCACCCGTGACGTGGTCGCCGAGCACTACAACCGGCGCCTGCAGTTGGCCGGCATCGTGATCAACCACCAGAGCCGCACGAACGAGTCGGCGCTGCGCGTGGCCGAGGTCGCCGAGGCGTACGGCGCCGACGTGTGGGAGCCGTATGTGCCCGCTCGCGCGGTGGTCGCCGCCGCGATGGGTGCGGCCGCCTCTGTCGCTGACTACGGCGCCGACGCCAAGGCGGTCACCGAGGTCTACGACGCCTTGGCTCAGCGGGTGCTGGACCTGCGCGTGCTGGAGGTGCAGGCCTGATGCCCAAGCCCGCTCCCAAGGGGGCCTTGCGCAAGGCGCCCAGCGGCCCGCACCCGATCGCCCCGCCCACCGTGCGTCCGGCCGAGCCAGCCGAGCCTGAAGCGGTCGCTACCGACGAGACCACCGCTGCGGCACCTTCTCCTGTGCCGGCGGTCGGGACGGAGCAGGCACCAGCTGGCGAGCAGCTCAACGTGGACCGGGCCAGCACCGAGCTGGCCAGCACAGAGACCAGCAGTGCTGTGCGGGCCGCATCGCTGCCGATGTTCAGCGTGCGCATGGACCCGACCCTGCGCCGGCAGGCCAAACGGTGGGCCGCCGAGCATGAGATTTCGCTGCAGGCCCTGACCGCTGCCGCACTGCATGAGTACATGGAGCGCCACAGCAGCTGACATGTCAGCAAGCTGGCATGAATACATGACTACATGTAAACATGCAGGTCAGGGCGGTTCTCCTCCATCTACGGCGTTTACTTCGCCACCCGCGATGCCCGCTGTAACGCTGGCCTGGCGGCAGCGATGTGATCACTGAGTCCGGGGGGCTCGCACCGCAGTCCGGGGGGACCTGTGGTGGCGAGACGGGCTCAGTGAGGGATACGCGGTGTCGCGTCTGGTGGCCTGGGGGATGGGTCACCAGACGCCGCACCGGACCCCGTCTCCCCGCTGCCGTGTCATACCGGCGGTCATGCCGGTACCGGCGCGGTGCTCACCACCAGCAGGTGCCGTGCACGACGTGGTGCGCGCAGCGCCCGGTGCGCGCGTCGGCAAGGAGGCGTTCGACGTCCATGCCTCCGCTGGTCCCTTCGGCTCGCCAGCCGCGGCGTCCGCCCTGCACGGCCCCGCGTGGGGTGTCCACGTGCGCGAACGCCCCGGTGATCACATCCCAGACGGCGTCGTCGAGCTCGTTGAGCAGCACCTCGGAGCCGTCGTCACAGGCATCGCACCCGCACACCGGCACGCTGGTCAGCAGCACCGCCGGCTGCCCGGCACCCAGGTCCAGGAGGTTGTCGTCGTAGCCGTCGAAGCCGCGCACGCTGATCAGCAGCGGTACCGCGCCGGCGCGGTGCGGGCGCAGCCAGTGCACGCGGGTGGGGCGGGTGTCGTGGGGCAGGCCCTTGCGCCAGGCCGATCCGGCCTCGGTGGGCTCGATCGGCTCCAGGGCGGCCAGGCCCAACCCGGTCAGGGCCTGGATCCAGGCCTCGGCGCGGGCGGGAAGGATGCGGTACTTGCCCGGCTGCAGGCAGCGGGAGTACTCCTGCGGGTCGATCTCACGCTCGAGGTCTGCGTGCGGATCCGGCCAAGGCGGTGTGCCCGCGCCGGTGCGCGTGAAGGCGTCTTCGAGTGCTGTGCGGATGCGCTGCTCGTCCACCCCCACCCATCACCTCACTCATGCAGCCCGCCCCTCACCTAACCCGACACCTAGCCCGATACCTGGCCCATCACCTGGCCCGGCACCCTGCTCAGCCCGCCCACCTCCTCGACGGTAGGCCCGCGGCCGGTGCCCGGCGGGGGCGTGCGACGACCAGGCCGACCAGGCCGACGAGGGGCAGGGGAGGAGGACCGCAGCAGCGGGCGGTGCGGACCGCACGGGCCCGGGCACGGCGAAACCCCGGAGGCCGGGGGCCACATCCGGGGTTGTGCCGAGGATTGTCCCAAAATCTCGGCTGAATGTCAAGCAGCGCTACGTATGGGCACCCCTTGCTCAGCGACCTCCTGAGGGCCGGCTGGCGCCTGCAGCAGGCACCTCGAAAGCGAGACGGTGGCGAGGCAGGAGGAGCTGACCGACCCCCCTGCCCGGCCGGCGCCCGACCTGCGGGCAGCTGGGGATCCGGCTGCCCCTGCTGGACAGGGTGGATCGCCTCGGTGTCCTGCAGCTCGTGCTGGCGCAGGACACCGCCATGGACACCGACACGGGCACCGCCATGGGCACCGCCATGGGCACCGCCATGGACACCGAGGTCTTCGCCGGGCGTTGCGAGGTGTTCGTCCACCTGACCCTGATAGGGAGGGCTCACCCGGTCGCGGCCGAAGCTGCCTACGGGCAGGGCCTGGTGCGCCTTCGCCACCAGCAGCGCAGGACTCAGCTGGTGACTCAGCTGAGTCCTGCGCTGCTGGTGCGGCGGTCCAGGCGCCGCACCTGCCACAACGCCACGACGGCGTTGACCAGCCCCACCAGCAGCAGCGCCAGGGTCGAGACCAGGGTGCCCGAGAAGGCCTCCCAGGCCTGGCTCAGCGCCGCGACGTCGCTGGACAAGCTCCTCCACGCCCGGCTCAGGGCCAGCACGCTGACCATGGCGGCCACCACCGCCGCCAGCACGCTGACCGCCCAGCTGCTGCGGCCGCGCCCCGCGCCGGCCAGCACCACCAGCGCCGCCGCCGCGCTCACCACCCCGATCAGCGCGCCCACCCCAGCAGCGATCGCGGCCACGCGCAGGAGCGCCGATGTGCCCGCGAAGGCCCCGGCGCCGCCAGGAGCGTTGTGCACCCCGCACCACACGGCCAGGACTGCACCGCTCACGGCTCCCAGCACGACCCCGCACCCCAGGCCCCGCACCAACCCCGCACCCACGACCGCGCGCAAGGAACGCGAGGACGTGAAGCGCTCACCGGCCATGCGGGTCAGCATGACCGCGGCGAGGTCGACCTGTCGCCACGAAACGGCGCATCCGTTCACGCCGCTGACATCGAGCGATAAGCCGTCTGAGAAGGGACCGATTCCACAGCAGCGACGGAGCGGGGACCGCCAGAGAGGACGCGGTCGATGAAGCGCAGCCCCGGCGGGTGGAGGAGACTTCGTTGAGGTATTTGTGCTGATCAGCTCTGGCCTAAGGTCAGGCGGTGACCTCGATCGACCGTGGTTTGGTGCGGGCCATCGCCGAGGCGGCTGGTGCGCTGCAGGCCGGCGACAGTGTGCAGCACGTGCTGCAGGAGCTGGTCGGCCTCGCTGTGGCCAGGGTGCCCGGCTGTGAGCACGCCGCGGTCTCGATCGCGGGCGAGGGCGCCGTCACCACTGCCGCTGCCAGCGACGAGGTGGCCCGCTCGCTGGAGCGCATACAGCACGAGGTCGGGCAAGGACCGTTCCTGGCTACCCAGCTGGACGCCACCCAGGACGCCGCACCTGACGCCGCACGGGATGCCGCACCTGATGCCGCACGGGATGCCGCACCTGATGCCGCACCTGATGCCGCAGAGGATGTGGAGCTCTTCGTCACCGGTGAGCTGGCCGGTGACGAGCGCTGGCCGGACTTCAGCAAGCGCGTCACCGAGATCGGGGTGCGCAGCGTGCTGTCCTTCCGGCTGTCCTTCCGCCTGTCCCCGACCCCGGGCACGCTGGGGGTGTTGAGCCTGTACTCGCGCCTGCCGCACGCGTTCAGCCCCGACAGCCAGATCGTGGGGAGCGTCTTGGCCGCCCACGCCGCTTTGGCGCTGAGGACCGCGCCCGAGCACGGCAGGGCTCTCCTGCGGCAGGACGCACCGCACCTTCGTCGCAGCCGAACCCAGCAGCAGGACCGTGACCAAGCCCCTGAACGGGCCCCTGAGCAGGCCCGTGAGCAGGCCCCTGAGCAGGCCCGTGAGCAGGCCCCTGAGCAGGCCCCTGAGCAGGCCCCTGAGCAGGCCCGTGAGCAGGCCCGTGAGCACGTTGACCAAGGTGAGCTCGCTCTAGCTCTGCAACGCAGCATGATCACTGACTTGCCTCAACCGGATCACTTGCAGTTGGCAGCGGTGTACCGGCCCGCAGCCGAAGGGCATGAGGTCGGCGGTGACTTCTACGACGCCTTCACCGACGGTGAGGGTGCGACGTGCCTGGTCATCGGCGACGTCGTCGGTCACGACATGCACGCCGCAGCGGTCATGGGCGCGGTCCGCAACGTCTTGCGCGGCATCGCCTACGACCGGGCCGGATCACCTGCGCAGGTCCTGGCGCGCCTGGACGCCGCGGTGCACGGGCTGGGCATGCAGGCCATGACGACGCTGGTGCTGGCGCGCGTGGAGCAGACCCAGGCCGAGCGTGCCGCTGGTCTGCGCCGGCTGCGCTGGTCCAACGCCGGTCACCCCCCGCCGCTGCTGGTGCACCCCGACGGGCGTGCGCAGCTGCTGCGGACCACACCTGATGTCCTCATCGGCGTCGCCGCCGGGCTGGCGCGCAGCGACCACGAGGTCCTCCTGCAGCCCGGTGCGACGCTGCTGCTGTTCACCGACGGCCTGATCGAGCGGCGCGGGGAGCACCTGACCCACAGCCTGGACCACCTGGCCACCACGGTGCAGGAGATCGCCCGCACCGGCGCCTCGTTGCAGGCACTGCTGGACGAGCTGCAGCGCCGCTACCTCGACGACGCCCTCGCTGTCGAGGACGACACCGCGATCCTGGGGATCCGCATGCACCCCGAAGACCGACCCCGACCCCCGGAAGCTGGCCCCGCCAGCTGAAGCCGACCCTGCCAGGCCAGCACTGACTAGCACTGCAGCGCCAGGCTGAACTTGCCACCACCGCATGCCACCACCGCATGCCACCACCGCATGCCACCACCGCATGCCACCACCGCCCGGCGCTTGGCACCCCCGCCCACCGCTGCCCGCTCAGGTCTGCGGTACCCGCGCCACCGACAATGGCGGTGATCTTGAACGGTTGCTGTGGTGCCCCCGACCGGGCGCTCGAGCCGCCCGCGTGCAAGGCTCCGTGAGTGGGCGAGGGCAGCGAGATGAGCGAGGTGCACCTGTTGAAGGTGCCGTTGGCGTTGCGCGAGGCGCTCAACGAGCACGCCCAGGAGCTGCTTCGGGAACTGGCGCTGGTGCAGATCGGAGCCGGACACGACGGCGCGCCCGCGTTGCCGCAACGGTTGCTGCAGGTCGCTGAGGAGCTGGAGAGCAGCTACGCACCCTTCCAGCAGCAGCCGGTGGCGGCCCTGGACGCCGCCGCACGCGCCGGGCAGGACTTCGCCGACGTCACCTACACCCTGCCCGCGCAGGCGGCTGCCTTCGCCCAGCGCGTCTTGGACGTGCTGGAGGAGGCCGACGACTTCTGCCGTGAGCAGCAGCTGCTCACCCTGCCCGCCTCAGCGCAGCTGGTGGCCTACCGCCGGTGGCTGTTCGGGCAGTTCATCCGCCAGCTCTCCGGTGCGCCACCGCAGCCCTGGACTGGCATCGACACCCCTGCTCACGCGGGAGAGCAAGCCAGCAAGCAAACGGTAGGGGTGCTCGAGGCGTGACGTCGGGGGGTACGCGCGAGGGCAGCAGGGTGGGTCAGCCGCTGCTGCTGGATCCGCTGGCCAGCACCGTGGCCGCAGCACGTAGCTACGTGCGCCAGATGCTGCGCCAGGTGGGCGCTGAAGAGCTGGAGGAGTCCGCGGAGCTGGGCGTCTCGGAGTTGGTGACCAATGCCCTGCTGCACGCGCGCACCGCCTTCAGCGTCCACGTGTGCGTGATGGCCCCGGGGCGGGTGCGCATCGGCGTGAGCGATACCTCCGCCGCCCCCCTGCGGCTGCGGCGCATGGGCCAAGAAGTCACCACCGGCCGGGGCCTGCGCCTGCTGGAGTCGATCTCCAACGACTGGGGCGTGGACCCGCTACCCCCGCAGCAGGGCAGTGGCAAGACGGTGTGGTTCGAACCGAAAGAGGTGATGACCAGCGCCGGCTTCGTAGCCGACGACTGGGCCGAGCAGGTGCAAGGACTGCTGTAGCCCCTTTGACGCACGGGTCGGCTGGCACAGCAGTGTCGTCGTCGTCCCACACGTCTCGGAGGTGACCAGTTCTGAGACGGCGACCGCGCCTACAACACGGCGTGCGCGGATGTAGTGAGTCGCTCACCGAGGTCGGCAACGACACCGGCAGCCGGGTGAACCACGCTGGTTGAACACGCAAGAACGCTCGGCAGTGCCACACGCTGGGCGCGTGAGCGAGCGGGAAGCCGTGGGTGCCTGGTGGCAGAGCCTCGGCGAGGACGACCGCCAGCGACTGCTCGCGATGTCTGCGCAGGCCTACCTGCCCTCCGACTTCGCCGTGCCCTTGCAGCTGGCAGGAGTGACGGTCATCGCCGTGGGCACCCGCAAGGTCGGTGAGCACTACGAGGGCCTGTACGAGCAGCCGCACGTGCTGCGGGACCTGCTCGATGAGCTGCTACGCCAGCAGCGCGACTGATCGAGCAGGGCCAGGTCACAGCCCGGTGACCTGGCCTCTGCGCTGACGTGCAGCTGCACGGGTGCAGCTGCTTCAGCCACTCACAGCGGCGGGTGCAGGGCACGGGCCACTTCCCCCGCTTCGGCCGCACCGGCCCGAGCTCACCGGCCTAGTTGGCCGGTGGCGGCCAGTTCCGCGGCGGTTCCAGACGGCTGTTGCACACGCGGGAGATCGACATGACCGCGGAGTCGACTGCTCGGCTGGTCCACCGGTGGAGCAGTCGCCCATCTCAGAAGTGACCGTTCTTGAGACGGCCGATCGCGCCCGCCTGCGGCATGACCGCTCACGGGGCCGGAGGGGGTTTCGACCGCTCGAGGACGGGGCGGTACGTGACCGGTCGATCCCGCGTCGTCCTCACCGACCGGCGACCGGGGCCTTGGCCTCCTGCGGTTTCGACGGGTCGGCGGGTCGGTGCCGCAC
>NZ_JBBBEM010000140.1:0-17078 GCF_037154035.1 Kineococcus sp. G2
GTGACGGCACGAACGACGACACCGACGCGTTCCCGCTGGACCCGCTGCAGTGACATGAACATCTTGTGCGGATGCACCGCACTTCCTCAGCTATGACTCCTTGAGTCACAGCTGAAGGAAACAGAGGGGCCGGCGCCTTGAGTGGTGCCGGCCCCTCTGCTTTGTCCGATCCAGGTGCTCCCTCATGGGTTCTTTCGTGAGCGCCGGGATCCCGTCTGCGAGGTTGCGGTGCAGGAGTGTGAGCACGGGGTGCAGATGGACGGTCAGCGGCGCTCAGGTCAGGTTGAGTGATCAGTTGCGGGGGTCTGTGGTTCTGAACGCCCTGGTTTGATAGTGCCGGGTTGGTACTGAGTCCGAGGTCGATGGATCCATCCGTTCCCGGGCGTAATCCGGGGTCCGGCGTCCATGTGCCGCGTTGCCTTGACGAAGTGGTGCGGCGAGCTGCGCCGTATCAGCAGTGCTGGGAGCGGATCACCCGTCTGGCCGGCGTTCGGGTGGGCACCGTCTCGGAGGGGTCCAGTTGACCCGTTACGCAGGTGCCCAGCGCGCCGAAGTGTCACAGTTCATGGAAGCGGTGGAGACTTCGTCCCGTCGCTTCCCTGTTCCGTCGCCCCCGGCCGTCGCGGTGCCCACGTAGGCGGCCTTGGAGGAATCCGTGCGCACTCCCGTCCTGCTCGCCGCCGCCCTCGCCGCTGGCGCGAGCTTGTTGACCGCCACCCCAGCCGCCGCTGCGGACACCGAAACCCTCACCGCCACCTGCTTGCCGGCGCTGCCGATCCAGCACTCCGGTTGTGCCGCCGGCACCACCTACCCCGGTGCGCCGCTGCCCACCGACACCGAGGACACCTGGCTGGTAGGCCAGGACCGCTGGAGCACCGCCGTGGAGGTCGCCCGCTACGGCTTCCCCGAGGCCGACGTGGCGGTCCTCGTCAACGGCGAGGACCGCCACCTCGTCGACGCCCTCAGCGCCGGCCCCCTCGCCCGGACCCTGGCCGCACCGGTCCTGCTCACCGCCGCCGGTGACCTGCCCACCCCCACGCAGCAGTACCTGCGGGATCAGGGCATCCAGTCCGTGCTGATCGTCGGCGGCACCGGTGCCGTCTCGGCGGCCGTCCAGTCCCAGCTCGGTGAGGCGGGTATCGGCAGCGTCGGGCGCGTCTCCGGCGCGGATCGCTGGCAGACCTCTCTGCGGGTGGCGGCGCTGATGCCGCGCGGTGACCACGCCTGGATCGCCTCCGGCGACGATGGGCACCTCGTCGACGCCCTCGCCGCCGCCGGCCCGGCTGCCGGCGCAGGCGAACCGCTGCTCCTCGTCCCCGGCCACGGTGACCCCAGTGCCGTCGTCAGTGCGCTGCGCGCCGCCGGCACTACGTCGACCACCGTTGCCGGTGGGGAGAGCGCCGTGTCCGAGGCGGTGCTGCGCCAGCTCCCGCAGCCGGTGCGCGCCTCCGGCACCGACCGGTACTGGACCGCCTCGGCCGTCGCCTCCGCGGCCGGCGAGCACGGCGTGCGCACCGACGACGTCGTCTTCGGCAACGGCGAAGACCGCCACCTCGTCGACACCCTGGCCGCCGCACCCCTCGGCCGGGCCACCCTCCTGGCAGGCATGGGTGACCTGGGGGTCGAGGTCGCGGAGAACTACTTCGACGCCTACCCGCCGGTGCGCACGATCTCCGTCGGTCCCTGAACGGACGGCCGCCGGCGCCGAGGTACGTGCCGCCCCCGGCGCCGGTTCACCACCCGTCTCACCGCACTGCTCGCGTCCTCCGCTGCACCACCGGCGTTTCTGGGAACCACGGCGCGACCACGAGTTCCGTGGAACCGAGCACCCCGTCCTCGCTGAGCACCGTCTGCGTCCCGTCCAGCCCGACCCGCCACACCGCGGGGTCGACGGTTCCGTAGTCGCACCCCGGGCAGGCGGGGTAGGAGCGGGAACCGGACACGAGGAGCGAATCCCCGCGCGGTGACCACGCCAGCGCCTCGGTGAGGTCGGGGGCGGGCGCGACGTCGCGCCGGAACGTCCCGTCCAGGTCCAGCAACGCCACCGTCGCCTCCGCGCCCTGTTCCTGGCGCAGTACGGCGAGGGTGGAGCCGTCGGGGGAGACCGCGGGGTGGCTCTCGACGATGCCGGGGGTGACGAGCCGGCGGGAGGTCGCGGTCGCGACGTCCACCAGCACCAGGTCGGCACCGACGCCGTCGGACTTGGCCAGGACGATCGTGGAGCCGTCCGGGGTGAACGACGCGAACCCGCCGCGCTGCGCCTCACCGCTGACCTGCACCACCGAACCGGTCGCGACGTCGGCGATCCGCACCTGCGAGTCGACGCCCCTGCACGGGTCGTCCCCCCTCTCCCGCCACACCAGCCGGCTCGCGTCGGGGGAGAACCGCAGGTCGAACGCGGTCGCGGCCGCGGTGGTCAGGACGCGTTCGGTCCCGTCGGCGGCGCGAAGGACGACGTCCAGCCGCGCCAGGCGGGCGGGGTCCTCGCACACCGCCGCGTCCGCGGGGGCGCGCAACCACGCGAGCGTCCCGTCCGCGCCCCAGTCCAGGGACCGCCAGCCGCCCGCGGAACCCAGTTCCCGCCGCCCCGTACCGTCCGTACCGGCGACAACGGCCCGCGAGACCTCCGCACCGTCCGGGCCCGCGCCGTAGCCGATCCACGCGAGGCGGGTGCCGTCCGGGGACCACGACACGTCCTGCGCGGGTTCCGCCGCGACCTCGTGCTGGGCGCCGGTGACGGTGTCCACCGTCAGCAGGCTCATCTCGTGCGCCCCGGGCAGGTACCCCGTGAAGGCCAGCAGCGGCCCGTCCGGGGTGGCGGCCTGCGCCCCGCCCAGACCGAGCAGCAGCGCACCCGCCGTCGCCGCGGCCCCCAGCGTCGTGCGTCGTCCCACCACGGCCCCCTCGGATCTGCGGGCCCCCATCACAGCACCCGCCAGGTCGGTGCGCAGCGGGTTCCCGGTGACCCCGACCCGAACGCCGGCCACCCGAGGACCGAACCTCACCGAACGGCCGAAAACCCGGTGCATGACGTGCCAGTGTGGTGCCGCCGCGTCCCGACGGGGTGCGGCTGCCCCTGTCCCCGCGTCGGACGGACCACCGTGCCCCACCGCACCGCTCCCCGCGCCACCACCCTCCTGCTGGGCGGCCTCGCCACCACCACCGCCGTGGCCGCCCTCGTCCTCGGCGTGAACCCCGCGCCGTCGGCGGCCGCACCGGCCGAGACCCTCACCGCCACCTGCCCGCCCGGCCTGCCCGTCGAGCACCCCGGGTGCGGGCGCACCTACCCCGGCGCGGACGCCGGCAACGGCACCGTCGAACTGCGCGGCGCCGACCGGTGGGCCACCGCCGTCGAGGCCGCCCGCACCGGTTTCCCCGACGCCGACGTCGCCGTCCTCGTCAACGGGGAGGACGCCCACCTCGTCGACGCCCTCACCGCCGCGCCCCTCGCCCGGCGCCTCGCCGCCCCGGTGCTGCTCACCGCCCGCGACGCGCTGCCCGCGGCCGTCGCCGAGCACCTGCGCACCCAGGGCATCCGCACCGTCCTCGTCGTCGGCGGGAACGCCGCCGTCGCCCCCGCCGTGGAGACCCAGCTCGCCGCCGCCGGCGTCACCGACGTCGGCCGCGTTCAGGGCGCCGACCGCTACGCCACCTCCCGCGCCGTCGCCGCCCTGCAGCCCGGCGCCGAGCACGCCTGGGTGGCCTCCGGTGAGGACGGCCACCTCGTCGACGCCCTCGCCGCCGGCGGCCCCGCCGCCCGCCTCGCTGAACCCCTCGTCCTCGCCCCCACCACCGGCGACGCGCAGGCCACCGCCGGGCAGTTGCGCGACGCCGGGGTCACCTCCACCACCGTCGTCGGGGGCACCGCCGCCGTCGACGACGCCGTCGCCGCCCAGTTCCCCGCCGCCACCCGCGTGCGGGGGGACAGCCGGTGGACCACCGCCAACGCGGTCGCCACCGCCGCGGTGAACCGCGGCGTCAGCCGCACCGACGTGCTCGTCACCAGCGGCGAGGCGAACCACCTCGTCGACGCGCTCGCCGCCGCACCCCTCGGCCGCGCCACCCTGCTCACCGGTTCCGGCGGCGCCGGCACCGACCTCGTGCGCGCCTGGCTCGCCGCCGGCAGCGACCGCACCACGTTCGTCGGGGCGGCCGCCGCCGACCTGGTGTGCTGGGACGCCACCGCCGCCTGCACCCGCGTCGCCTCCACCGACGTCGACGGCGACGGCACCACCGACGACGTCGCCCTCGCCGGCGCGCAGGACGCCCCCACCCGTCAGGTGCGGGTGCGGGTCCGCGGGGACGTCACCACCCTCGACGTCCCCGACGGCGAGTACCCGCCCACCGCGAACTGGGTGGGTGCCACCGCCCTGGACGACCGCCCCGGCGCCGAGCTCGTCGTCCTCACCGGCGTCGGCGCCCACGCCGAGCAGAACGCGGTGCTCACCTGGCGCGACGGCGCCCTGCGGGCATCGGTCGGCCCCGACGGCAGCGAGGAGTGGTTCGTCGACGCCTCCTACGCCCTGAACCAGGGCATCACCTGCGAGGAACCCGGCAACATCACCATCCGCACTACCGACTGGGCCGACACCAGCGGCGACCAGCTCCTCGGCACCGCGGAGAACTACATCGCCCAGGACGGCGCCTGGGTCAGCAGCGGCGCCACCTCCGCGGAACTCCTCACCCCCGGCGACGTGCCCGACGAGTACGCCGGGTGGCACTGCCCCGGACTGCCCCGCTTCGGCAGCTGACCCGCCCCACCGGTCCGCCGCGCCACCGGTGCGGCGGGCCGGCCGGTCAGGGCAGCAGGTGCACGGCCAGGCGGTCCGCCCGCACCACCGTGCCCGCCCCGCACGCGGCCACCCACGCGGCAACGTCCGCCCCCGCCATCCGGTCCGCCACCGTGGGGTCCACCACGAGCGCCGCCGCCGAGCAGTCCACGTCCGTCCCCGTCACGATCCCCGACCCCGGCAGCAACCGGCGCAGCGCCTCGGCGTCCCCCCACACCACCACCGCGTCCCCCGGCCCCGCCAGGCCCCGCTCGCGCAGCAGGTCCGCGGCCAGCCGGTAGTCCGCCGGTCGCGTCGTCGCCACGTCCGCGAGGTGCCCGGCCGCCACCACCACCAGCGGTGCGGCGGCCAGCGACGCCACCACCGCCCCCGCCACCCCGCGGCGCTGCAGCAGCCGCGTGAACCCCACCGCGGCCAGCGCGCACAGCGGCGGAACCAGCACGTCGTGGTACTGCGGCAGCTTCAGCGGGCTCAGCGCCACCGCCGCGGTGAACGCCACCAGCAGCAGCACCAGCGGCCGCACCGCCGCCCGCCACCACGTCAGCACCGCCCCCACCAGGGCCGTGCCCCACAACGCCACCAGCCCCGGCCACGTCAGGTACTCCGCCTGGAACCACCACGGCGACCACCACGGCGGGAACCGGTACTGCTCACCCGCCACCGACTGCACCGCGCCCCGGTCCGCGTGGTCCAGCTGCCACTGCACCACCGTGCGCACCGCCGACGGCGCGTCCGCCCCGAACGGCAGGTACGCCGCCAGGAACACCACCACCGACACCGCACCCGCCAGCACCGCCCCCGCCAGCGCGGGCCGCCACCGCCGCCGCTCCTCCCACAACAGCGCCAGCACCACCACCGCCGTCACCGCGCCCGTCAGCTTCGACGCCGTCGCCGCCCCCACCGCCGTACCCAGCAACGCCCACCGCGCCGGAGTCGGGCGCTGCGCCACCCGTTGCGCCGCCAGCACCGCGCACGCCGAGAACAGCAGCAGCGGCGCCTCCAGCGTCGCCCGCCGCACCAGGTGGGCGGGCACCACACCCGGCGCCAGCGGCAGCACCGACCACAGCAGCGCCGCCAGCACCCCCGCCCGGAACCCCGCGCACCGGCGCGCCACCGCGAACAGCACCACCGCCGTCAGCACCCCGCACAGCGCCGGCACCACCCGGTCCGCCACCAGGGAACCGCCACCGGCGGCGTGACCGGCGGCGATCAGCAGCTTCGCCAGCGGCGGGTGCTCCAGGTTCCGGGTGAAGTCCCCGCGCAGGTAGGCGGCCGCCGTGTCCCGGTACACCAGCTCGTCCCCGCTGGACGTCTCCACCCCCAGCCGCCAGCAGAACGCGAACACCGCCACCACCAGCACGGCGAGCAGCGCCACCACCCGGCCAGCGCGGGAACGGGAGACGGCGGGAGCGGTCGGCACAGTTCCGACACGCTAGACCGCCCCCGCGGCCACCGCCCCGAGCGACTCACCGCCGGTAGGTTGACGGCCACGATGAGCAGCACCGCGCCGTCCGTCACGCCCCCCGCAGCCCCGGCCCGCGCCCGGCGCCGCACCCCGGCCGGGCCCCTCCTCGCCGGGGTCCTCGCGTTCGCCCTGCACGCCTGGCTGGGGCTGGCCCGCTGGAACGCCGGCCGCTCCGGCGCCTACGACCTCGGCGTCTTCGCGCAGGCCGCCCGGTCCTGGGCCGCCGGGAACCTCCCGCACAGCGACATCCGCGGCCTGATGCTGCTGGGGGAGCACTTCAGCCCCGTCACCGTCCTCTTCGGCGCCGCCTGGCGGCTCTGGCCCGACCCGCGCTCCCTCATCGTCGTCCAGGCGCTGGCCGTGGCGGTGGCCTGCGCCGTCGTGCACGCCACCGCCCGCCGCCACCTCGACACCCGCGCCGCCGTCGTCGTCACGCTCCTGTTCACCACCTCCTACGGCTTGCTCAGCCTCACCCGCCTCGACGTGCACGAGGTGTGCTTCGCCGTCCCCCTGCTCGCCCTGTCCTGCTCCGCGCTCGCCGAGCGCCGGCTGACCGCCGCGACGGGGTGGTCGCTGCCGCTGCTGCTCGTCAAGGAGGACCAGGGACCCACGGTCGTCGCCGTCGCCGCCGTCGCGTTCCTCCTCGCCCGCGGCCCGGGCCGCCGGCGGGTGCGCGTGCGGGCCGTGGTGACGGTGCTGCTGGCCCTCGCCGGGACCGTGCTCGCGTTCGCCGTCATCCGGTACAGCAACCCCGACGGCCAGGTGCCGCTGTTCTCGCTGCGCTTCGCCGCGGAGACCGCCGCCGCCGACCCGTTCACGTGGGCGGCCGACGGTGCCCCCCGCGTCCTGCTGGTGCTCACCGTCCTGGCCGCCGGCGGGTTCGTGTGGGTGCGCTCACCGCTGGCCCTCGTCGCCGCCCCCACGCTCGCCTGGCGGCTGGCCTCCGACCACGACAGCTACTGGTCCACCGGCTACCACTACGACGCGGTGCTCATGCCCGTCGTGGCGCTCGCCCTCGTGGACGTGCTGCGCCGCACCACCCGCCCCAGCACCGGGCGGGTCCCCGTGGTGCTGCTCGCCGCGGTCACCGTCGCGGCCCTGACCACCAGCGCCGTCACGTACCGGGACGCCAACTACGTCGCCGACCCCCTCGACCCCGGCACCTGGCGGCCCTCCGCCGCCGCGCAGGACCTCGCGGCCCTGTCCGCCGACCTGCCCGCCGGGTCCCTCGTCGCCGCCGGCAACGGCGCCGGGCCCTACCTCGTCGCCCGCCACACCGTGCGGGTCCTGTCCAACCTCGAACCCGTCCGGGCCGAGTGGGTGGTGGTGGACACCCGCATCGACGGCGCCAGCGGTTCCAGCGCCGCCAAGACCGCCTTCCTCGCCGAGGCGCGCGCCGCCGGGCTGCCCGTGGTGCAGCACGGCACCGCCGCCGCCGTGCGGATGCCGTGCGAAGGCCCCGTGTGGCTGCCCGAACCCGGCGGGAACCCGCCGCTGCCGCCGCCGGTGTGGCGGACCGGCTGCTGACCCTCAGCGGCAGGCGAACGTCTGCACCCGGGCCATGATCAACGGGTTCCCCTCCGCGTCCGGCACCGGCAGCTCCGTCTGCGGCCAGTACGTCTCCGGGAACGCCAGCCAGCCGTAGGCGCGCTGGAACGACCCCTCCCGCGCGAGGGACTGCGGGTCGTCCGGGTCCACGCGCTCCCCGAGCCCGGTCAGCGCCTCGTACGTCGCCACCGGGACCGACGCGGTGCGGGTGGCGGCGGGATCGCTCGGCCAGGTGGCCACGCAGGTGCCCCGCTGCGCGCCGACGTCGCGGGTCAGCAGCGCCTCGCGCACCGCCCAGTGGTCCGGGTGCTCGTACTCGGCGTAGCGGGGATCGCCCTCGCACGGGCGGTCGGTGCAGGTGCCGTCGGCGGCGCGGTTCACCCCGGCGTCCGGGGCGTCGTTCGCGTACGAGGCGCCGACCACCCGCCGCAGCGGCAGGTCCGGCAACCGCCCGCCGCGCAGCGCCAGGACCGCCCGGACGACCTCGGCGATCCCGTCCGCCGTCAGCTCCCCGTCGCCGCCGTCCACGGCGACGCGCGCCCCGCCGTCCGCCACCCACACCCGCGCGGGGTGCCCGGCCAGCTCCAGCGGCTCCGCCGGCACCCCGGCCAGCACCGGCAGGTGCGGGTCCGTCTCCGCGGCCGCGTCCAGGAACGCGTTCCAGCTCGCCGTGCGCGCCTCCTTGCACGAGTCCGTGCCCGGGCCCTGCGGCGGGGAAGCGGGGGCGATCTCCCCCCACGCGGTCTGGGTGGTGCGCTCCACCTCCACGGGGTCGCAGTTCGCGGTCGCCTCACCCAGCGTCAGCGTCACGAAGACGGTGTAGGCGCCCGGCTCCTCCGCGAGCAGCGACCACGCCTCCAGCTCGTCGTCCGGGTGGGGCGCGACCACGAGGTCCAGCGCGCCGCCGTCCACCGTCCGCACCGGCCCCGGCGACGCCTCCGTCGCGGTGCGGGTGCAACCGGCCGGGGCCACCGCGAGGAGCGCGGCGGCAGCCCCCAGGGCGATCGCTCTCCGCGGCACCTCGGCATCATGTCACCGTGCGTGACCCGGCCGTCCGCGCAGGCTGGCACAGTGGCCGGGTGAGCGGACCGGCCCAGCAGAGCGCGCCCACGGCGCAGCGCCCCGCGGGACCGCAGCGGCGGGTCACCAGCCTGGACGTGGTGCGCGGGCTGATGCTCGTCGTCAGCGTCTCCGTGAACTCCCTGCTGCTCACCCCCGCCTGGTTCGACCACGCCGAGTGGGCCGGGGTGAACGGCCTCGACCTCGTGTTCCCCGTGTTCGTGGCCCTCACCGGCTGCGGTCTCGGCTTCGCGATGCACCGGCGCACCGACGTGCGCGGCCTCGCCCGCCGCGTCCTCGTGCTCGTCGCCGTCGGGCTGCTCTACAACGCGATCGTCCTGGCGTCCTGGGAACCGGCCACCTGGCGGTACACCGGCGTGCTGCAGCTGTACGCCGGGGTCGTCGTCGTCATCGCCCTCGGGCACCTCGTCACCCGCACCGCCCGCGGCTGGTTCGTCGCCACCGTCGTCCTGGCGGCCGCCCACACCGCGGTGCTCGCCGCGTACGGCACCACCTGCCCCGGCGGTGAGCTGACGCGCGAGTGCAACCCCTCCGGCGCCGCCGACGTCGCCGCCTTCGGCGCCGCCCACGTCTACTGGCAGGGCGCCGCCGGTCACGACCCCGAAGGGCTCGTGGCGACCCTGGGCGCGTGCGTGTCCGCCGCCGCCGGAGCCACCGTCGGGCACCTCCTGCTCGCCGCCCGCGCCCGCGGCGGCCCTCGCCACGCCACCGGACCCGTCCTCGCGGCCTGCGCCGCGTTCGCCGCCCTCGCCTGGCTGGCCGCCACCGTCCCCGGCCTGATCGCCGGGGTGGACGTGCCCGCGATGAAGCGGCTGTGGACGGCGCCGTTCGCGCTCACCGTCACCGCCGGCACCGGCGCCGCCCTTCTGGCCGGGCACCTGCTGCTGGACTCCACCCGCACCCCCACCGCGCTGCGCCGCGCCGCCTGGCCGCTGGAGGCGCTCGGGCGCAACAGCCTGCTCGTCTACTTCGGCTCCCACGTCGTCATGTCGCTGCTCGTCCAGCACGCCGACGCCGACGGCACCACCCTCGCCCAGCGCATCGCCGGTGCGGTCGCCGTGGGCGGGCACGAGCAGGTGAGCTTCACCGTCCTGGCGGTCCTCGCCTGGACGGCGCTGGCCGCGGTGCTGCACCACCGGCGGATCTACCTGCGGCCCTGACCGCCGGTGCGGGCGGTGCCGTCGTGGTACCGCTCCCTCAGGTGAGGGGACGCACGGGCAGCAGACCGCTCACCGCCCGCGCCAGAGCCTGGTCGTCGGTGACCAGGGTCGCCCCGTGGGCCAGCGCCGTCGCAGCGATCACGAGGTCGGCGAACCGCTTGCGGGGTTCCTGCCCCTGGACGACGGTGGCGGTCGCGACCCGGTGGTAGTGGAAGGCGACCCGGGCGTCGACGGGGAGCGGGACGTAGTGGCCCGTCAGGAACGACAACGTCTGCTGGCGCTCGTCGTCGGCGGGGTTCGCCGCCAGCCCCCCGCGCACCTCCATCTCGGTCACGATCGAGATCGCGGCCGCGTCGCCGTCGCGGAGGCCGGGGAAGGAGGTGCCGGGGGGTGCCTGCGCCAGGGTGATGACGGCGTTGGTGTCCAGGAGCAGGTTCGTCACGGGGTGCGTTCACCCGGCACGCCTGCGGCGTCCACCTGCCGGTGCCGTTCGAAGGGGTCGACGACGTCGTCGTCGAGGTGCTCGTCGAGGTCGGCGCGGAGGCGGTCGGCGAGGCCGGGGCGCAGGTGGGACAGGGCGCCGATGACCTGCCCGACGGGCACCCAGGTCTGCGGGCCGGTCGGCTGCGGTGGGGTGTAGGGGCTGATGGTGGCGATGGGACGCCCCTCGCTGGTCACGGTGAAGGTCTCGCCGTCCTGCACTTCGCGCATGATCTGCGCGTAGTGGTTGCGCACGTCTCGCACGGGTACGGTCTTCACGCCGAGAAGCGTAGCAAGGCCTGCTACGGTCTGCCCTCCGCCGTGCTGCACTCCTGGGGACCTGTCCGTGCTCCTGACGCCCCACCTGAGCCGTTCCCCCGTGCGCCGCCCCGCCCGCTGCCACACTGACCGGGCACCGCGACCACCCAGGAGATCCCCATGCGCCGCCCGGCCCTGCTCACCCTCGCCCTCACCGCCGCCCTCGGGGTGGCCACGGCCGTCCCGGCGCAGGCCGCCGACGAACGGATCTTCGGCCAGGACCGCTACGGCACGGCCGCGGCCGTCTCCGCGCAGTTCGAGGGCAGCCCGTACGCCGCCGTGTACCTGGCGACGGGGGAGAACTTCCCCGACGCCCTCGCCGCCGGTGCCGCCGCGGCGGGCGACCAGAGCCGGGTGCTGCTCACCGGCCGCTACGAGGTCCCGCAGGCCACCCTCGACGAGCTGGAGCGGCTGGGCGCGAGCTCGATCTACCTGATCGGCGGGACGGCCTCCGTCAGCACCGCCGTCGAGACGGAACTGGAGCGCCTCGGCTACTTCGTGCTCCGCGTGGACGGCGACGACCGCTACGACACGTCCGTCACGGCGGCCCGGGTCCTCTTCGACCAGCCGGACACGATCTTCCTCGCCACCGGCGAGAACTACCCCGACGCGCTGTCCGGGGCCGCTGCCGCCGGCAGCCAGGGGGCGCCCATCGTCCTCGTCGGCCGCACCTCCCTGCCGGAACCGGTCCGCTACGCCCTCGCGGACGAGACCTTCCGGCCGCTGAACCCGAGCCGGATCATCGTCCTCGGCGGGCAGAGCGCGATCTCCGACGCGGTGCTCGACCAGATCCGCGCCCTCGGCCACCAGGACGCGACGTTCGAGCGGCTGGAGGGTGCCGACCGCTACGGCACCGCTGTCGCCGTCGGGCAGCGCTTCTTCCCGGACAGCGCCGCCGCCGTCCTCGCCGTGGGCGACAACTACCCCGACGCGCTCGCCGCCGGGCCGTTCGCCGCGAACACCGCCGCCCCGTTGCTGCTCACCGGTGCCGGCAGCACTCCGCAGGCGACGCAGGCCGAGCTGGACCGCCGCGGCACCACCGACCGGTTCTACGTGGGCGCAGCGCGCCCCTCCTGAACGCTCGGGTCCGGGCTGCCCTCGCCGATGGGGGAGCGGAGCCCCGGTTTCCCGGTGATCGCCGGTGGAGCCGGCAAGAGGAGGACGGATCGTGACCCGACGGTGGACCACCCGCACCGCGCTGGCGGTGGCGGGTGCGCTCTGCGTGAGCCTGCTCGGAACGGTCGCCCCCGCGAGCACCGGCCTGTCCACCCCCGCGCACGCCGCGACCTGCACCCCCGCCGGCGACATCGGCACCCGGTGGCGGGCGATGGGCGCCGAGAACTCCGTCGCCGGCGCGTGCGTGAGCGGCGAGTTCGGCGTCGGCCGCGGCGGGCGGGCCCAGGTGTTCCAGGGCGCCACCTTCTACTGGTCCGCCCGGACGGGCGCGCACCCCGTGCTCGGGGCGATCCGCGAGGAGTGGGCCCGCACCGGCTGGGAGAACGGCCCCCTCGGGTTCCCCACCAGCGCGGAGTTCGCCGTCCGCGACGGCGGGCGCGTCCAGCGGTTCGAGGGCGGGCTGGTGCTGTGGACGCCCGCGCTCGGCGCGCACGAGGTGCGCGGAGCGTTCGGCGGCCTGTACGCCGCGCAGGGCTGGGAGAACGGGCCCCTCGGTTTCCCCGTCACCGGTGAGGTGGCGCTCGCCACCGACGGCGGGCGGATGCAGACCTTCCAGGGCGGCACCGCCTACTGGGTCGAGGGCATCGGCGCGAAGGTCGTGCGCGGCGCCATCCAGGGCGCGTGGGGGCAGCGCGGCTGGGAGTCTGGCGCCCTCGGCTACCCCGTCACCGACGAGCACGACGTGCCCGGCGGCAGGCGCAGCGACTTCCAGCGCGGGCACGTCACGTGGAACGCCACCACCGGCGCCACCGAGGTCACGATCACCCACGACACCGGCCCGTGGCTGCGGCCCACGTCCTGGCACCCGGCCGTCCCGTCGTGCCGGCCGATCGGCGTCGGCTACAACGGTTCCCGCGTCAAGCTCGTGCAGCGCCGCCTCGGCCTGCCCGCCACCGAGGTCGAGTGGAACAAGGGCGCCACCACCACCGCGATCCGCGACTTCCAGCGTTCCGCGCGCCTGCCCGTCACCGGCGTCGTCGACCGCACCACGTGGGAACGCCTCGGCATCACCGAGGACTTCTGCATGGACGGCTGGCAGCACCCGATCGAGGTCGCCCCGAACGCCGTCGCCGCCCAGCGCGCCGAGAAGATGATCGAGGTCGCCCACCGGTACCTCGGCACCGAGTACGTGTGGGGCGGCGCCGGGCCCGTCGGCTACGGCACCGACTGCTCCGGGCTCGTCCTGCAGTCCATGCTCGCCGCGGGGTTGTCGCCGCGACCCGTCACCGTGGACAAGCACCCGCTCGCCGACTACCGCACCTCCGCGGAGCTGTACGCGCACACCGGCCTGCGGCACCTGCCGACCGCGCAGGTGCAGCGCGGCGACCTCGTGTTCTACACCTCCGACTCGACCGGCCGGATCGTGCACGTCGCCATCGCCCTCGGCGGTGGGAAGATGATCGAGTCGCCCAACCAGCGCGGCGTCGTGCGCGTGGTGGACATCACGAGGAAGCGCGGCGCGGAAACCCTGGCCCCGACGGTGGTGCGCCCGTTCGGCTGAGCGCCGGCGGGCGGACCGTCCTCGTCACGGGGTGTCGTACTCGATGTAGGGGTTGCAGAACTCCCGGCCCCAGAGCAGCCGGCGCTCGCCGTCGGTCAGTCGGGCCTCGTCGCAGGTCTCGTCCCAGTGGTCGTGGATCGCCGCCCGCACCCGCTCGACGATCTCGTCGGCCTCCCGCGCGGTGAGCAGGAAGTCCGTTGCGACCTCCCGGCAGAGGTGGAGCTGGCTCGACCGGCGCCCGTCACGAGTGATGCCGATGGCCTGCGTCGAGGTTCCCGTGGAGCGCGGCTGGGGTGCGAGGTCGTACGCCGGGGTGAGCGTCAGCCGGGTGCCGTCCCAGAACGCCGCGTGGTTGCGCAGGTGGTCGTCGTTGTTGCCGGTGAAGACGTTGAACACCAGGCGGGTGAAGAGTTCACGCAGGGTCCGGGGGACGTCTGTCCAGGGGCCCGAGCGGACCTCGTCGGCGAGCTGCGCGTAACTGGTGTGGCGTGAGCCCGTCTCGGAGACCCCGAGCACCGTCAGCATCGAGACCATCGCCCGCCGGGTGCGCAGGACCGACCCGTCCTCCGCGGGAACAGCGTCCCGGTCGAAGCGCTCGACCAGCAGGACGTCCTCGCCCCCCGCCCGGACCACCTCGACGGCCGGGACCGACAACCCCACCTTCGCGGCGAGCAGCATCGCGAGGCCCTCCGCCTTGACCACCGGCCGGGTGTCGGTGGAGGAGGAGAACTTCGCGATCAGGTGGCGCCCGGAGTCGTCGAGCAGCGCCTTCGGCCGCGCGCCACCGATCGAGGTGCCGTGCTGGGCGGCGGCCGCGAGCGACGGCGGCACCACGCGCCCCTCCTCGACGAGCGCGGCGACGTGCAGCAGTTCATCGAGCGTGGCCGCTCCGTCGCGGGCGACGTAGCGGTCCGGGGCCCCCTGGAAGTCCAGGGCGCCGATCCGGTCGCTGCCGGAGCCCATCAGGTAGGCGGTCTCGGAGAGGTCCGCGTCCGGGTCCGTGGCGAGCCGGAGGTTGACCACGCGGCGACCCCACGCGTCCGGTGCCGCGTCCCGCAGGCACCCCGCCAGCGCGGACGGTGCGCGGTGGGGCACGTCCCGGGGGTCGTGCACCTCGCCGTCCAGCGGCAGTTCGCGGCTGAACAGGGAGATCGCGTCTGCGCGGGCCCGGTAGCTGGCGGCATAGCGGAACGCGAGCACCGCTTGCCCGTGCACCTGCTCCCCGGTGTCCTGCAGCACCCCGGCCACGACGGGGTCCGTGGCTCCCGGCAGCCACACCCAGACGTACACGCGGGCGGGGGATGCCTCAGAAGTCATCGTCGATCTCGATCCTGCGCCGGTGCACCCGCTGGGGCAGCAGCGCCAGCCGGGCCCGGGCCAGCTCGGCGACGCCGGGCAGTTCCTCGGCGTCCACCGAGAACAGCGGGACGCCGCACACGACCGCCGCCTCCAGGACGGTGCCCACAGCGGTGCCGGGGGCGCCCCTCTCGATGCGACCCACCAGGGCCGGGGTGACGCCCAGGCGGCCGGCCAGGTCCGTGGCGCTCCAGCCGTGCTCGCGGCGGGCCGCGGCGATCTGGGCGCCGAGGGCCGTGAGGGCGTGCGTCGTCGCCGGGAGGAGCGGCCTGGTCCTCTTCACGCACACGATGCTACGTAAAAAGCATCTTGCCGGTTTGAGCTTCGCTTTGTGAAGGGTGGGGTGTTGGGGCGGTCGTGACCCGGCGGCGCGGGCGAGCGCCGTGAGCAGGATCACCCCGCCGCTGCGCCCGGCGGGCTCAAGTCCCGCCCCCCCGTGCCGATGACGGGTCCGTGACGCGACGACGCCCCGCCCCCCGCGCCGTCCTGACCGCGGTGGCGCTCTCCCTCGCGCTGAGCGGCACCGGTGCCGGCACGGCGACCGCCTCTGCCACCGGTGACCTCGCCGCCCTGCCCGCGCCGGTGCGGGCGGAGATGGACGCGGCGCAGGAGTCCGCCTTCGGTGCGCTCACGACCGGCTCCGGCCCCCGCGTCGAGGTGTCGATCGCGACGGACGAGGGCCCGCGCGCGCTGACGGTCAGCGCCGGCGACGCCGCCGACGCCGCCGGGGTGATCGGCCTGCTCGACGACCTCGACAGCGTGCTCGCCGCCGGCCCCGCCGGGACCGCGCGCACCGCCGACACCGCCCCGGCGGCGTTCGCGCTCACCGACCACACCCCCCTGCAGTGGGGGCCCGCTCGCGTGCGCGCCCCGCAGGCCGCCGCGCAGCTCGGCGGTGCCCTCGGGGCAGTCACCGTCGCCGTCGTCGACACCGGTGTCGCCGAGCACCCCGACCTGCCGAACGTCCTGCCCGGCCGGAACTTCACCGCCGACCCCGGCACCGAGCGCGCCGACGGCAACGGCCACGGCACCCACGTCGCCGGGACCATCGCCGCCACCGTCGGCAACGGCGGTGTCGACGGCGTGGCCGGTGGCGTCCGGATCCTGCCGCTGAAGGCCCTGCCGGACTCCGGCACCGGCACCACGGCCGCCGTCGCCGACGCCATCACGCACGCGGCCAACGCCGGCGCCGACGTCGTCAACCTCAGCCTCTCCTCGGACAGCCCCAGCGTCGCCGTGCAGGAGGCCGTCCGGTACGCCCGCGCCGAGGGCGTCGTCGTGGTCGCCGCCGCCGGGAACTCCGGCGCCGCGGGCAACCCGGTCCTCTACCCGGCCGCCGACCCCGGGGTGATCGGGGTGTCGGCGAGCACGCGGACCGACCAGCGCGCCGCCTTCTCCGAGCACGGCGCGCAGATCGACCTCGCCGCCCCCGGCGAGGGCGTCGTCTCCACGTACAGCAGGGGCTCCGGGTACGCGGGCATGAGCGGCACCTCGATGGCGGCCCCGCACGTCGCCGCCGTCGCCGCCGCGGTCGTCGCCGTCGCCGGCTCCCTCACCCCCGACCAGGTCGAGGAGGTCCTCGTCGCCTCCGCCGAGGACCTCGGCGCCGCGGGCCGCGACGACCACTTCGGCCACGGTCTCGTCCGCGCCGACCGGGCGGTCGAACTGGCCGCCGCCCGCGCCGGGACCCCCCTCCCGCTGCCGGCGGCGTCCCCGGCCCCCACGGCCACCCCGACGGCCACCGCCACGGCGGTCCCCACGGCCACCCCGACGGTCACCGCCACCCCCGCGCCGACCGCGACGCCGACCGCGACGCCGACGGCGACCGGCAGGCCCGCGCCGCCGCCGGCTCCCGCCCCCGCGCCGACCACCGCCCCCACGACCGCCCCCACCGTGAAACCCACGGCGCAGCCGACGACCCCGACCGCGGCACCCACGCGCAGGCCCACGGCCCGGCCGACCCGGACCACCACCCCCGCACCCGTCGTCCACCGCGACGGGTCCGTCACCTACACCGGACCGACCGGGCGGCCCGCGACCGTCCGCGGGGCCGTCCACGACGCGTACGTGCGCCACGGCGCCACGCGCTCCGAGCTCGGGTACCCCACCGGCGACCAGGTCGTCCTGCGCGGCGGGGAGTTCGCCCCCTTCGAGCACGGCTCGATCTACTTCTCGCCCGCCACGGGCGCGCAGGTGGTCAAGGG
>NZ_JBBBEM010000141.1:0-15455 GCF_037154035.1 Kineococcus sp. G2
CGGGTCTGCCGGGCGCGGGGGCGCCGGGGACCCGGGGCGCGGATCAGAAACCGATGGGCAGGCCCGCGTAGTTCTCCGCCAGGCCGGTGGCGCCCGCCTCGCTGGTGGCGACCCACCGCAGCTGCGACAGCTGCAGCTGCTCGTCGAACCGGTCGCCGGAGGTGTGCAGCATCGTGGTCATCCACCAGGAGAAGTGCGTGCAGCGCCACACCCGCCGCAACGCGGTGTCGGAGTAGGCGTCCGCCAGCGTCGCGTCGCCCTTCACGAGCAGTTCGGCCAGGGCGGGGGCCAGCAGCGCGACGTCGGCGACGGCGAGGTTCAGGCCCTTGGCGCCGGTGGGCGGCACGGTGTGCGCGGCGTCGCCGGCCAGGAACAGGCGGCCGTGGCGCATGGGGGTCTGCACGTAGCTGCGCATGGGCAGCACGCTCTTGCTCGTGATGGGCCCGGGGGTCAGTTCCCAGCCGTCCTGGCCGTGGCCGAGGCGGGTGGCCAGCGCGTCCCAGATCCGGTCGTCGGACCAGTCGGCGACGTCGGTGCCGTTGGGCACCTGCAGGTACAGGCGGCTGACGGTGGCCGAGCGCATGGAGTGCATGGCGAAGCCCTCGGGGTGCCAGGCGTAGATCAGCTCGTCGGTGGAGGGGGCGACGTCGGCGAGGACGCCCAGCCAGGAGTACGGGTAGGTGCGCTCCCAGGAGCGGCGCACGGTGCCGGGCACCGCGGCGCGGCTGGGCCCGAAGGAACCGTCGCAGCCGACGACGACGTCGGCGTCGAGGCGGTGGGCGGTCCCGTCGGCGGCGGTGAACGTCACGTGCGGGCGCTCGGTCTCCAGCTCGTGCAGCTGCACGTCGGTGACCTCGTAGCGCACGTCCTGCCCGCGCGCGTCGGCCGCGTCGACGAGGTCCTTCTGCACCTCGGTCTGCCCGTACACCCACACGCTGCGGCCGGTGAGGTCCACGAAGTCGAGGTGGTGGCGCTCGTGCGGCCACTGCAGGTGGATGCCGCGGTGCTCGTCGCCCCGTTCGCGCAGCCTCCCGCCGAGGCCGGCGTCGGTGAGCAGCTGGACGGTGGAGTGCTCCAGGATGCCGGCGCGCACCCTCGCCGCGACGTACTCCCGGCTGCGGGTCTCCAGCACGACCGACTCCACCCCCTCGGCGGCCAGCAGGTGGGACAGGAGCAGTCCGGCCGGTCCCGCGCCGACGATGGCGACCCGGCTCCGCAGTGAGCGCATGGTCGGCACGGTAGGGCGCCGCCACCGCCGGGCGGGTGGTCCCTTCCGCGAGGTGGAAGCGGGGCCGGGGCACACTGCGCGGGTGGACGCGACACCGACGGCGGCCGGGAAGCTGCTGGCCGTGCTGGGGGCCTTCGACGACGGGCACCGGCGCCTGACCCTGACGCGGCTCGCGGAGCGGGCCGGGCTGGCCCTGACGACGGCGCACCGCATCGTGGCGGAGCTGGCGGCGTGGGGGGCGCTGGAGCGGCGCCCCGACGACACGTACGTGGTGGGCCGGCGGTTGTGGAACCTGGGGCTGCTGGCGCCGGTGCAGACGGACCTGCGGGTGGTGGCCGCGCCGTTCGTGCACGACCTGCACGCCGCGACGAAGGCCACCGTCCACGTCGCCGTGCTGGACGGTGCCCGCGCGCTGTACGTGGACCGCACCTCGGGCCGCTGGTCGGTGCCGATCGTCAGCGAGGTCGGCAGCCGGCTGCCGCTGCACACGACGGGGGTGGGCAAGGTGCTGCTGGCCCACGCGCCGCAGGAGGTGGTGGACCGCTGCTGCGCCGACCTCGTGGCCCCCACGCCGTGGGCGGTGACCGACGCGGACGTGCTGGCGGCGCAGCTGGCCCGGGTGCGGGAGCAGGGCTGGGCGCTGACCGACCAGGAGATGACGCCGGGCGCCTCCTCGCTGGCGGTGCCGGTGCGCGACCGCACCGGCACCGTGGTGGCGGCGCTCGGGGTGGTCGTGGCGCCCTTCGAGGCCGGTTCCCCGGTGCAGCAGTCGCTGCTGACGGCGCTGCGGGTGACCGCCGCGGGCATCGAGCGCTCGCTGCCGCGGCGGGACTGAGCACCCGGCTTCCGCGAGGCGGAAGGCTTTGGTGCTCCTCGCGCGCGCGGGTGGTGCACTCGGGCCGTGGTCGCACCGCAGCGACCGGGAGGGACGAGCATGAGCGTCGACACCAGCCGCGAGACCGCGCGGCGCAGCGGAGCCGAGGTGCGGGCGGAGGAGCGGATCGCCTCCTCCGACGCGGCGGTCTTCACCCAGGAGCAGATCAGCGCCGAGATCGCCGCGGTGCACACCGCCGACGCCGAGGCGCGCGGGCGCGGCGAGCACGTGCCCGCGACCCGCCGCGACTTCGCGCCGTACCGCAGCTCCGTGCTGCGCCACCCCACCAAGGAGGCGGTGCGCGCCGACCCGGAGGACGTGGAGCTGTTCTCCCCCGTCTTCGGCGAGCGCGACATCGACCCGCTGGAGGCCGACCTGACGATCGGCTTCCCCGGCGCCCCCGTCGGCGAGCGGATGGTCGTCACCGGCCGGGTCGTGGACGGCGAGGGCCGCCCGGTGCGCCGGCAGCTGGTGGAGGTGTGGCAGGCCAACGCCGCGGGGCGGTACGTGCACAAGCGCGACCAGCACCCCGCGCCGCTGGACCCGAACTTCCTGGGGGTGGGCCGCTGCCTGACCGACGAGGACGGCTGGTACCGGTTCACGACGATCAAGCCGGGCCCGTACCCGTGGAAGAACCACCGCAACGCCTGGCGGCCGGCGCACATCCACTTCTCGCTGTTCGGCACGGAGTTCACGCAGCGGCTGGTCACCCAGATGTACTTCCCCGGCGACCCCCTGTTCGACCTGGACCCGATCTACCAGTCCATCACCGACCCGGTCGACCGCGAGCTGCTCGTGGCCCGCTACGACCACTCCGTCACCCAGCACGAGTGGTGCACGGGGTACCGCTGGGACATCGTGCTGACCGGCTCGCACCGCACCTGGCTGGAGCCCGAACCCGAACCCGGCGAGGAGCACTGATGGGAACCCCGATCCCGCGCCCCACCCCCGGCCAGACCGTGGGGCCGTTCTACGGGTTCGCGCTGCCGTTCGCCGGTGACGGCGAACTCGTCCCGCCGACGTCCCCGGGTTCGGTCCGCCTGCACGGCACCGTGCTCGACGGGCTCGGGGTGCCGGTGCCGGACGCGCTGCTGGAGGTGTGGCAGGCGAACCCGGACGGTTCCGCGCCCACCGCGGTCGGCACGTTCGGCCGCGACGGCGCCACGTTCAGCGGTTTCGGCCGCTGCGGCACGGACCGCACCGGCGGGTACCGGTTCTGGACGCGCGAGCCGGCGCGCACCGGCGGCGGTGCGCCCTTCTTCGTCGTGGCGGTGTTCGCGCGCGGCCTGATGCACCGGTTGCTCACGCGCGCCTACCTGCCCGGCCCGGACGGTTCCGCGCCGGGCGACGCCCTGCTCGCGTCGCTCCCGCCGGAACGGGCCCGCACGCTCGTGTGCGTGCGCGAGGCGGACGGTTCCCTGCGCTTCGACGTCCGCCTGCAGGGCGAGGGCGAGACGGTGTTCCTGGAGCACGGGACGCGGTGACGGGGGGTTCGCGCTGATGGTGTCGGCGCTGTTCTGGCCGGGCCTGCACCGGGCGGGCGACGCGTTCGGCGACGCCGCGTTCGCCACGGCGATGGTCCGGGTGGAGGCCGCGTGGCTGGACGCCCTGGCCGCCGCGAGGCTCAGCCCGGTCGGCGGTGACGTCCTGGACGGCGCCGCGTCGGCCCTCGGCCCGGCGGAGCTGGCGCAGCTCGGCGAGGCGGGCGAGGGCGGCGGGAACCCCGTCCTGCCGCTGGTGGCCCTGCTGCGCGAGCGCGCCGGCGCCGCGGCCGGCCCGCGGGCCGCGGCGGCCGTCCACCGCGGCCTGACCAGCCAGGACGTGGTGGACACCGCGCTGCAGCTGTGCGCCCGCGACGTGGTCGTGCAGCTGCGCCCCGAGGTGGACGCGCAGGTGGCCGCGCTGGTCGCGCTGGCCGCGCGGCACCGGGACACGCCCACCGTCGCGCGCACGCTCACGCAGCACGCGCTGCCCACGACGTTCGGGGCGCGCGTCGCCTCGTGGCTGACGGCGGTGCTGGACGCCCGCGACGCGCTGGCGGCGCTGCCGCCGGCGCCCGCGCAGTTCGGCGGGGCGGTCGGGACGCTCGCGGGGCTGGTGGAGCGGCTCCGCGCCGCGCTGCCCGCCGGGGCCGACGCCGCCGCGGCGGCCGACGCCGTGGCCGCCGACGCCGCGCAGCGCCTGGGCCTGGCGCACCGCCCGCCGTGGCACACCGCGCGCCGGCCGGTGACGGTCCTGGGCGACGCGTTCGTCGCGGTCACCGACGCCCTGGGGCACGTGGCGGCCGACGTGCTGACCGCCTCGCGCAGCGAGGTGGCCGAGCTGCGCGAGCCCGCCGCCCCCGGCCGCGGCGCGTCCTCCACCATGCCGCAGAAGCGCAACCCCGCCCTGTCCGTGCTGCTGCGCCGCACCGCGGACAGCGCGCCGGCCCTGGCGGCGCAGCTGCACGCCGCCGCCGCCGGCGCCGGCGACGAACGGCCCGCGGGCGCGTGGCACACCGAGTGGCCCGCCCTGGCGGCGCTGGCCCGCACGACGCTGGCCGCCGCCCGGCAGGCCACCGAGCTGCTCGGCGGGCTGGAGGTGGACGCCGCGGCGATGGCCCGCAACCTCGACGCGGCGCTGCCCGGCGCCCTGGCGGAGCGGCTCGTCCCGGCGCTGGCGCAGCTGCCCACGCCGAACGGCCCGCTGGGGACCGCGGGGGCGAAGCAGGTCCTCGGCGCCGCGGACGTCACCGCGCTGCGCGAGGCGCTGGTGCAGCGCACCGGCGCCCGCGCCGGGGAGGTGGACGAGCTGCTGGGCCGCCTGGCCGACCCGCGCGGTTACCTGGGCACCGCCGGCCTCGTCGTCGACGCCGTCCTCACCCGCGCGCGCGGGTGAGCCCGCGACGACCCCGCACGCACCGCACCACTCCGGAGGAACCGTGAGCCTGCTGTCCACCACCCGCCTCGACGGGACCGGTCCCGCACCGGCGGACCTGCCCCTGCTCGTGGTCGGCCCCTCCCTGGGCACGACCAGCCGCACGCTGTGGAGCGAGGTGGCCCAGCGCCTGGCGGGCACCGCCGTCGTCGTCGGGTGGGACCTGCCCGGTCACGGCGACGCGGCCCCGGCCACCGCGCTGACGGCCGGGCGGCTGGCGGCGGACGTCGCCTCGTTCGGCGCCGCGGTGCAGGCCGAGCGGGGCCGGCCCGGTGAGGCGTTCGCGTACGCCGGCGACTCCATCGGCGGGGCGATCGGTCTCCAGCTGGCCCTGGACTCCCCCGGCGCGGTGTCGGCCGTCGGGGTCCTGTGCAGCGCGCCGCGCATCGGCACGCCGGCCGGCTGGCGCGAGCGGGCCGCGCAGGTGCGCGAGCACGGCACGGGACCGCTCGTGGAGGCCTCGGCCGCGCGCTGGTTCGCCCCGGGTTTCGCGGCCCGGCGACCGGAGGTGGTGCGAGCCCTGCTGGACGACCTGGCGGCCACCGACGCGGCCTCGTACGCCGCCGCGTGCGAACTGCTCTCGGGTCTCGACGTCACCGGGCGGCTGGGGGAGCTGCGGGTGCCGGTGCTGGCCGTGGCAGGTGAGCTCGACGTCGTGGTGCCCGTCGACGAGACCCTCGCCGTCGGCCGCGCCCCCGGGGCGCTGGCCACCGTCGTGGCGGGGGCGGCCCACCAGCTGCCCGTGGAGGACCCGGTGGCGGTGGCGGACCTGCTGCGCCACCACGTGCTCGCCGCCCCGGCCGCGCAGCGGCGCACGCTGGGCGAGCAGTACGCGGCGGGGATGGCGGTGCGCCGGGAGGTGCTGGGGCCGGCGCACGTGGACCGCGCCACGGCGGGCGTGGACGACGTGACCCGCGACTTCCAGGAGATGATCACCCGCTACGCGTGGGGCGGGATCTGGACGCGCGAGGGCCTGTCCCGGCGCGAGCGCTCGATGATCACCCTGACCGCGCTCATCGCCCGCGGGCACCACGAGGAACTGGCGATGCACCTGCGCGCCGCGGTGCGCAACGGCCTGACGCAGCAGGAGATCGTCGAGGTGCTGCTGCAGTCGGCGGTCTACTGCGGCGTCCCGGACGCCAACACCGCGTTCCGCGTCTACCGCGAGGTCCTCGCGCAGGACGCCTGACCCCCGCCCCCACCGGTCGGTCGGCGGGCGTACCCTGACGTTGTACGTAGGACGCACAAGCGTTCGCACAGCGAACACGGAGGCCCGATGCCCGCCGCACACCTCTACGACGCCGTCCGCACGCCCTTCGGCAGGTTCCGCGGGGCGCTGTCCGGCGTGCGCCCCGACGACCTCGCAGCGGGCACGCTGAGCGAGCTGCTGCGCCGCTCCCCCGGCCTGGCCCCCGCAGCGGTCGACGACGTCGTGCTCGGCGACGCCAACGGCGCCGGCGAGGACAACCGCAACGTCGGGCGCATGGCACCGCTGCTGGCCGGCTTCCCCGTCACCGTGCCCGGCACCACGGTCAACCGCCTGTGCGGTTCCAGCCTGGACGCCGCGATGATCGCCTCCCGCGAGATCGAGACCGGTGACGCGCGCGTCGTCGTCGCCGGTGGCGTGGAGTCGATGAGCCGTGCGCCGTGGGTCCTGCCCAAGCCCGACGGGCCGTTCCCGGTGGGCGACGTCACCGCCGTGTCGACGACGCTGGGGTGGCGGCTGGTGAACCCGCGCATGCCCCAGGAGTGGACCGTCTCGCTCGGCGAGTCCAACGAGCAGCTCGTCGAGCGGTTCGGCATCGGCCGCGAGCGCCAGGACGAGTTCGCCGCCGGCTCGCACCGCCGCGCGGCGGCAGCCTGGGACGCGGGGCACTACGACGCCTGGGTGGCGCCGGTCCCCGGCACCGACCTGACGCGCGACGAGGGCATCCGCCCCACCACGTCGGTGGAGAAGCTGGCGGGGCTGACCCCGGCGTTCCGCCCCGACGGGACGATCACCGCCGGCAACGCCTCCCCCCTGAGCGACGGCGCCTCCGCGCTGCTCATCGCCGCCGAGGACGCCGTCGACGTGGTCGGCCGCGAGCCGCTGGCGCGCATCGCCGGGCGCGGCACGGCGGCGCTGGAACCGCAGGTGTTCGGGTACGCCCCCGTGGAGGCCGCCGAGCGCGCGCTGCGCCGTGCGGGGATCGGCTGGTCCGACGTGGGTGCCGTGGAGCTCAACGAGGCGTTCGCCGTGCAGTCCCTGGCCTGCGTCGACGCCTGGGGCGTCGACCCGGGGATCGTCAACCGGTGGGGCGGGGCCATCGCCCTGGGCCACCCGCTGGGCGCCTCCGGCGGCCGGGTGCTGGGGACCCTCGCCGCGGTGCTGCGCGCCACCGGGGAGCGCTGGGGCGTGGCGGCGATCTGCATCGGCGTCGGCCAGGGTCTCGCCGTCGTGCTGGAGAACCTCGACACCACCGCGCGCACCGCCCGGAGCGCCTCGTGATGCGGGTGTGCGCCTCCGCGGACGAGGCGGTCGCGGACGTGCAGGACGGCTCCACCGTCCTCATCGGGGGTTTCGGCACCGCGGGGATGCCGTACGTCCTCATCGAGGCCCTGCTGCGCCGCGGCGCGAAGGACCTGACGGTCGTGAACAACAACGCCGGCAACGGCACCACCGGGCTGGCCGCCCTGCTGGCGGCCGGGCAGGTGCGCAAGGTGGTCTGCTCCTTCCCCCGGCAGAGCGACTCGTTCGTCTTCGACGAGCTCTACCGGGCGGGGGAGGTGGAGCTGGAGGTGGTCCCGCAGGGGAACCTGGCCGAGCGGCTGCGCGCCGCCGGCGCCGGCATCGGCGCCTTCTACACCCCCACCGGCGCCGGCACGCTGCTGGCCGAGGGCAAGGAGCACCGCACCATCGACGGCCGCGAGTTCGTCCTGGAGCTCCCCATCCGCGGGGACGTGGCGCTGATCGCCGCCCACCGCGCGGACGGCGTGGGGAACCTGGTGTACCGCAAGACCGCCCGGAACTTCGGCCCGGTCATGGCCACGGCCGCCACCACGACGATCGTGCAGGTGAGCGAACTGGTCCCGACCGGCGCGATCGACCCCGAGACGGTGGTGACGCCCGGCATCTTCGTGGACCGGGTCGTCGTCACCGGGGCACCCGGGACCCCCGGCAGCACCGAGGAACGACGCGCGTGAGCAGCACCGGAACCCCCGCGGGGCAGCTGTCCCGGACGGTCGAGCACCCGGACGCCGCTCCCCTGGGCCGCGACGAGCTGGCCGCGGTCGTGGCGCGCGACATCCCCCGCGGTTCGTACGTGAACCTCGGCATCGGGCAGCCCACGCTGGTCGCCGACCACCTCACCGCCGACCAGGGCGTGACCCTGCACACGGAGAACGGCATGCTCGGCATGGGACCGGCCGCGGTGGGCGATCAGGTCGATCCCGAGCTCATCAACGCGGGGAAGGTCCCCGTCACGGAACTGCCCGGCGCGGCGTACTTCCACCACGCGGACTCCTTCGCGATGATGCGCGGCGGCCACCTGGACGTGTGCGTGCTGGGGGCGTTCCAGGTCTCCGCGCGCGGTGACCTCGCCAACTGGCACACCGGTGCTCCCGGCGCGATCCCCGCCGTGGGCGGCGCGATGGACCTGGCCACCGGCGCGAAGCAGGTGTTCGTGGTGATGACGCTGTTCGCGCGCGACGGTTCCGCCAAGCTGGTGCCGGAGTGCACGTACCCGCTGACGGGGCTGGCGTGCGTGCGGCGCGTGTTCACCGACCTGGGGGCGTTCGACGTGGGCCCGCACGGTGTCGTGGTCCGCGAGACCTGGGGCACCACGGTGGAGGGCCTGCGCGAGCGCCTGCCGGTGCCGCTGCTGCGGCTGGAGGACCTCTGAACGCGTCCGAGCCCGGGCAGGGCACCGGCCCGGAGCCGCGCAGCGAGCGCGTGCAGGCGTTCGCGCGCGGCCTGGCGGTCATCCGCTGCTTCGACGCCGAGCACCCCGAACTGGGAGTGGCGGACGTGGCGCGCCGCACCGGCACCACCCGCGCGGCGGCGCGCCGGTTCCTGCTGACCCTGCTCGACCTGGGGTACGTCAGCACGGACGGGCGCACGTTCCGGCTGACCCCACGGGTCCTGGACCTCGGCTACAGCTACCTGTCCAGCCTGTCGCTGCCGGACCTGGCGCAGCCGCACCTGGAGCGGTTGTCGGCGCAGCTGCAGGAGTCGTGCTCGGTGTCGGTCCTCGACGGCGGCGACATCGTGTACGTGGCCCGGGTGGCGACGCGGCGCATCATGTCCGCCGCCATCACGGTGGGCACCCGCTTCCCCGCGCACGCCACCTCGATGGGCCGGGTGCTGCTGGCGGAGCTGGACCCGGCCGACGCGGCGCGGCGCGTGGAGGGCACCCACCCGCAGGCGCTGACGGCGCGCACCCTGCACGAGACGGCGCCGGTGCTGGCCGAGCTGCAGCGGGTGCGCTCGCAGGGTTTCGCCCTGGTGGACCAGGAGCTGGAGGACGGGGTGCGCTCGGTGGCGGTGCCGCTGCACCGGGACGGCGCCGTGGTGGCCGCGGTGAACGTGTCCGTGCCGGCGAGCCGGTTCAGCACCGCCTCGCTGCGCCGCGACGTGCTGCCGCGGCTGCGCGAGTGCGCGGCAGCGATCGAGGAGGACCTCGCCCGCGGCTGACGCGGCCCGCACCCGGTCAGGACAGCGCACCGGTGACGGCCAGACCGATCGCCGCGGCCGTGGTCGTGGCGACGACCGTGGTGGTGGCGTGCGCGGCCGCCGCCGCGAGCCGCCCGCGCCGCAGCAGCCCCACCGTCTCGAAGCACGCCGTGCTGAACGTGGTGTAGCTGCCGCAGAACCCCGTGCCCAGCACGGTGAGCAGCGAGCCCGGTGCGCCGTGCGCGAGGACGAGGCCGGTGAGCAGGCCGAGCAGCAGGCTGCCGGTGACGTTGACGGTGAGGACCGCGGCGGTGGGGCGCTGCGGCCGGCGGCGCTTGAGGGCGCCGTCCACCGCGTGGCGGGTCAGCGCCCCGGCCGCCGCGGCGAGCGCCAGCACCACCAGCGTCACGCGCCCTCCCCCGCCGGCCGCGGCAGCAGCCGCCCGGCGAGGGCGACGCCCGCCCCGCACAGGACCACCCCGGCCACGACGGAGACGAGCGGGTACGCGACCGCCACGCCCACCGCCCCGCCGCGGGCCAGCAGGTCCGTCTCCACCGCGAGCGTGCTGTACGTGGTGAAGCTGCCGATCAGGCCCGTGCCCAGCCCGAGCCGCAGCAGGCGCCGCCGGCCGGTGTCCGGACCGCGACGGGCGAGCCCCTCCAGCAGCAGGCCGAGGGCCAGGCAGCCGAGCAGGTTGACGACGGTGGTGGCCACCGGCCACCCGCCCTGCGGGGTCGTCAGCCAGCGGCCCGCGCCGTGGCGGGCGAGCGCACCGGCGGCGGCGCCTGCCGCCACCGCCCCCCACGCGACCGCCCGGGAGGAGGTGGCTGGAGGGACGGTGCTCACGGTGGGGCAGGCTAGGCCACCGCGCGCCGCGACGGGTGGTGGCGGGGCGGGACGAGGAACCGGACGAGGGGGCCAGGTGGCGGATCGGGTGGGGCAGCCGCTGCGGAGGGCGCTGGAGTCCGCGGGGTACGAGGTGCTGCCGTTCCCCGGCACGGCGGAGGCCGTGCTGGCCCACGTCCCGCGCACGGTGCCGCTGACCGTGACGGCCTCGCCGTCGAGGGGCACGGCCGCGACGCTGGAGCTGACCGAGCGGCTGACCGCCGAGGGGTACCGCGTCGCGCCGCACCTGTCGGCGCGGATGCTGCGCGACGGGGCGGAGCTGCGCGAGGTGGTGGACCGCCTGCGCGCCGCGGGCACCACCTCGGTCTTCGTCGTGGGCGGTGACGCGCGCGAGACCGGGGAGTTCCCCGACGCCCGCTCGCTCCTGCAGGCCCTGGAGGCGATCGGTCACCCGTTCGGCGACGTCGGCATCGCCGGGTACCCGGAGGGGCACGCCTCCCTCGACGCGGCCGCTCTCGAGCGCTCCCTGGTGCAGAAGGCGCCGCTGGCGCACCACGTCGTCACGCAGGTCTGCTTCGACCCCGCGGTGATCGCCTCCTGGGCCCGCGAGGTCGCCGCGCTGGGCGTGCACCTGCCGGTGCGGGTGGGCGTGCCGGGAGCGGTGAGCCGCGAGAAGCTGCTGCGCATCACCGCCGGCATCGGCGTCGGCGAGTCCGCGAGGTTCCTGCGCAAGCAGCCCGGGCTGCTGCGCCGGTTCTTCACCCGGCGCGGGTACGACCCGGGGCCGGTCGTGGAGGGCCTGGCCGACGAGTTCGGCGCGCCGGGGCACCACGTGACCGGGCTGCACGTGTTCACCTTCAACGACGTGGCGGGCACGGAGGCGTGGCGGCAGGATGCGCTGCGCCGGCTGGGCCGGCGCCGCTGAGGAACCACCGACACCCCCGACAGACACCCACGACACCGGAGGCCCCGTGTTCGCCATCGCCGTCCGCTTCGACCTGCCCGACGAGGAGGCCGCCGCCGCGTTCGACGACCTCGTGACCCGCGCCGTGCCGGAGATCCTCGCCGAGGAGCCCGGGACGCTGACGTACGTGCCGCACCGCGTCGAGGGCGAGCCGCTGGCCCGGCTGTTCTACGAGGAGTACGCCGACCGCGACGCCCACGCCGCGCACGAGGCGCGAGAGGGCACCGCGCAGTTCCTGCGCGGCGTGCGGGAACTGGTCACGTCGGTGCGCGCGGAAATGCTCACACCGCTGCGCGGCTGAACCGCTCACGCCGCCGGGCGGCCCGGCCACCCGTCCCCGCCCCGCCCGGGGACGGGTGGCCGGGGGCGTCAGCTCGCCGGGACCGGCTCCGCGACCGGTTCGGCGGCCAGTTCCGCACGGACCTCCGCGGCGGCGGCGACGAGGTTCCGCAGCGCCGGGACCGTCTCGGCGTACCCGCGGGTCTTCAGCCCGCAGTCGGGGTTCACCCACACCTGCCGGGCGGGCACCGAGGCCACCGCCAGGCGCAGCAGCTCGGTGATCTCCTCCCGGGCCGGGACCCGCGGGGAGTGGATGTCGTGCACGCCCGGGCCGATGCCGCGGGCGAACCCGGCGCGGGCGATGTCCGGCAGCACCTCCATGCGCGAGCGCGCCGCCTCGATGCTCGTCACGTCCGCGTCGAGCCCGTCGATGGCGTCGATGACCTCGCCGAACTCCGAGTAGCACAGGTGGGTGTGGATCTGCGTGGCGTCCGCGGCACCGGCCGTCGCCAGCCGGAACGCCGCCACCGACCAGTCCAGGTAGGCGGGCTGGTCGGCACGGCGCAGCGGCAGCAGCTCGCGCAGCGCCGGCTCGTCGACCTGCACGACGCCGATGCCGGCCGCCTCCAGGTCGGCGACCTCGTCGCGCAGGGCGAGGGCGACCTGGCGGGCGGTGTCGCCCAGCGGCTGGTCGTCGCGCACGAACGACCACGCCAGGATCGTCACCGGCCCGGTGAGCATCCCCTTGACCGGCCGGGACGTGCGGGAGGCGGCGTGCGTGCTCCACGGCACCGTGATCGGCGCAGGGCGGGTCACGTCGCCCCACAGGATCGGCGGGCGCACGCAGCGCGAACCGTAGGACTGCACCCACCCGTGGCGGGTCACCGCGAAACCGTCGAGGTTCTCCGCGAAGTACTGCACCATGTCGTTGCGCTCGGGTTCGCCGTGGACGAGGACGTCCAGGCCGATCTCCTCCTGCAGCGCGACGACGCGGTCGATCTCCGCGCGCAGGAACTCCTCGTACTGCTCCTGGGACAGGCGCCCGGCCGCCCGGGCGGCGCGCGCGGAGCGGATCTCGCCGGTCTGCGGGAACGAGCCGATGGTGGTGGTGGGCAGCAGCGGCAGACCCAGCGCGCTCTCCTGCGCAGCGCGCCGCGTCGCGTAGTCGCTGCGGCGCAGGTCCTGCGGCCGAAGGGCGGCGAGGCGCTCGCGCACGTCGCCGCGCACCACGCCGGGGGCGGCGAGGCGGTCGGCGCGCGCCGCCGAGCCGGCGGCGATCGCGTCGGCGCGGGTGTCGGGGTCGCGCAGCGCCTCCCCCAGCAGCACGACCTCGCCGACCTTCTGGTCGGCGAAGGCCAGCCAGCCGCGCAGCCGCTCGTCCAGCCCCGTCTCCTCGGCGACGTCGTGCGGCACGTGCAGCAGGGAGGTGGAGGTGGACGCGACGACGGTGCCGGTCAGCGGTGCCAGCTGCTGCAGGCGGCGCAGCGCCGCGGCGAGATCGGCGCGCCACACGTTGTGGCCGTCGACGACACCCGCGACGAGGGTCTTGCCGGCCAGGCCGTCCGGGGCCGAGGCCGGGACGGCGCCGCGCACCAGGTCGATCGCGATCGCGTCGACGGCGGTGGCGGCCAGCGGCTCCAGGACGTCGCCCAGGTCGCCGTAGGGCGCGGCCACGAGCAGCCGGGGACGCCCCGGGGCGGCGGTGAGGGCGTCGTAGGCGGAGCGCACCAGGGCGTGCAGGTCGCTCACGCCGGCGGTCGCGGAGTCGCTGACGAGGGCGGGCTCGTCCAGCTGCACCCACTCGGCGCCGGCGGCGGCGTAGGCGGCGAGCAGTTCCGCGTAGGCGGGGAGCAGGTCCGTCAGCCGGTCGATCGGGGCGAACCCCTCCGGGCTGCCGTCGGCGGGCTTGGACAGCAGGAGGAACGTCACCGGCCCCACGAGGACGGGGCGGGTGAGGAAGCCGTCGGCGAGGGCCTCGGAGAACTCCCGCACGCCGCGGTCGTCGGCGAGGCGGAACCGCGTGCCGGGCGCGATCTCGGGGACCAGGTAGTGGTAGTTCGTGTCGAACCACTTCGTCATCTCCAGCGGTGCGTCCGCGCCGCGGCCCCGGGCGATCGTGGACAGCCCCGCCAGGTCGACCCGCCCGTCGGCACCGACGACGTCGGCGAAGCGCGGCGGCACGGCGCCGATCGAGATCGCCGCGTCGAGGACGTGGTCGTACGCGGAGAACGCCGAGGGGATGGACGCGTCGTGCGCGTGCAGGCCCAGGTCGTTCAGGCGGCGCAGGGTGCGGGCGCGCACGTCGGCCAGCGCCCGCTCGGTGGTGGCGACGTCCGCGCTGCCGGACCACAGCGCCTCCAGCGCCTTCTTGGTCTCCCGGCGCGGGCCGATGCGCGGGTAGCCGAGGACGGTGGCGGACCAGGCGGGGACGCCGGCGGGACGGGACTGCTCGGGGGTGGGGTTCTCAGTGCTCATCGGGATCCTCCTGCCGCGAGGGCGGCGTGGTGGGGAACCGCGGATGCCTGCGGCCGTCCGGCCGAGCTCGGGACCGTCCGGGTCCCGGCGCCGAGGTGGGCTCCCTCGAGCAGGTCCAGCGCCGCGGGCGCCGAGTTGAACGTGTAGAGGTGCAGGCCGGGCGCACCGGCCGCGAGCAGGTCGCGGGCCAGCGCCTGGCCGTAGCGGGTGCCGGTGCGGTGCCGGGCCGCGTCGCCGTGCTCGGCGGCGGCCTCCAGGGAGGCCAGCAGGTCCACCGGCACGGGCACCCCGGTCAGCTGCTGCAGGCGCAGCAGCCGGGCCGGGTCGGTGGTGGGGATGACGCCGGGCAGCAGCGGCAGGGTGATGCCGGCTGCGCGCGCCCGCTCGGTGAAGTCGGCGTACTCGCGCGCCGAGTAGCAGACCTGGGTGATCGCGAAGGACGCTCCCGCGTCCTGCTTGGCGCGCAGCGCCCGCAGGTCCTCGGCGCGCCGGGAGGAGGGGAAGGCCGCCACGGCCACCGTCAGCGGCGGGACCGGGGTGCCGGGGGCGCCGGCCAGGCGGTGGTGGCGGTCGGCGACGTGCAGGAGCTCCACCAGGTCGCACGCCCGCCGCACGGCGTCGCCGGGGGCGGGCTCGCTCACCCGCCCGGCGGGCGGGTCGCCGCGCACGGCCAGGACGTCGCGCACCCCGGCGGCGAGGAACCGCTCGGCGAGGTCGACCACCTGCCGGCGGGTGGCGCCCACGCAGGTGATGTGGGCCAGGGCCGCGGCGCCGGTGTGGCGGCGCACGTGGCGCAGCAGGTCGCAGCCGGCGTCCCGGGTCCCCCCGCCGGCGCCGTGCGTGACGGAGAGGAAGTCCGGGCCCGTGGCCGCCAGGCGGGCGACCGTGTCGTGCAGGGCGTCGGCCGCCGCCGGCGAACGCGGCGGGAACAGCTCGAAGCTGAGGGTGGGGCGGCCGGCGGCACCGGCGACCAGGGCGCCGACGCTCACGGCCGGGTGCCGTGCTCGCCGGGCCCCGGGCGGGTGCGCGGACCCGTGGGACGGGTGGTCCCGGGACAGGTGGTGCGGGGACGGGACATCGTCGACTCCATCGACCTGGCGGAAGCACCCGCACCCGCGCTGCGGGGGGTTGCTGCGGCGTCGTCGAGCCAGGACTCTCGGCCGCTCTGGATGGGGTGGCGGTGCTGGTGGTGCGACTGCTGGTGGTGCGACTGCTGGTGGTG
>NZ_JBBBEM010000142.1:0-13243 GCF_037154035.1 Kineococcus sp. G2
CACCACGTTAACGACACCCCACCCACGGGTCAAATCGCGGCCAGGACGTCGGGCACCTCCGGGAGCGGCGGCAGCGGCACCTCGTCGTCGAGCCGGTGCGCGAGCTCCGCCAGGGCCCGCCGCAGCGGGCTCCTCGGCGCCACCTCGCCCAAGGTGCGGCCGGACAGGGCGGCCTCGTCGGCAGCCGGGTCCTCCGGCAGGAGCACGGCGTCCACCACCCCCGCGAACCGGTGCAGGACGCCGGCGACGCGCCGGGGAGCGGGCGCGCCCACCGCGGAAGCGCGCACCCGCGACAGCACCGCGAAGGCGGGGACCCCCGGGGCGAGTTCACCCAGCCGCTGCCACGCCCGGATCCAGCGCTGCAGGCCCACGGGGTCGGCGGCGCCCACCACCAGGACGGCGTCCGCCGCCTCCAGGGCAACGGCCGTGGAGGCGTCCCGGGAACCGTCCTCCTCCTCGTCCGAACCGCCCGGCAGGTCCACGACCACCCACTCCGCGACACCCGCGGCCACCTCCAGGACGCGGCGCAGGCCCACCGGTCGCAGCTCCGACCAGCGGCGCGGGTCGGGCGCTCCCGTGAGGACCGCCAGGTCCGGCAGGACGAGGGCCGCGTGGCGCTGGAGGACGCCGGCGTCCAGCCTCCCCTCGGTGGCCGCCCGGACGGCCGCGAGCAGGCCCGGGGCCTCGTCGAGGACGCCGAGCAGCTGCGCCACGCACGCTCCGCGGGTGTCCAGGTCCGCGAGCACCGTCGCCGCCCCGGTCGCGGCGAGCTCAGCGGCGAGGTTCACCGCCACCGTGGAACGGCCCGTCGAACCGTGCGGTCCCCACACCGCCACGGTGCGGCCCGTCCCCGCGGCCGCAGCGTCCGACAGGACCTGCTCCTCCGCGGTCCCCGGTGCGGGCGCTGCGGGGACGGCCCCGCCGCCGGGGTGCACCACCGCCTCGGCGGCGGCCGCGACCGCGTGGGCGAGCGCGGCGGGGTCCTCACCGGACCGCGCGAAGCCGCGAGCGCCCAGGGCCCGCCACCGGTGCTCGTGAGCGGTCCCCGCCTCGCCCGCGGGCAGCAGCACGAGGAGACCGACCCCGTGCCGCCGCAGCGCGTCGACCGCCTCGGCGTCCGCGCCGGGCAGGTCCGCCCCCAGCACGGCGGCGCGGGCGAGCCCCGCTCCCGCCGCCGCCAGCACCTCCGCGAGGTCGGCGCAGCGGCGCACCACGACGACCTCCCGGCGCAGTCCCTCCCACGCCGCCACCAGGCGCGCCTCCACCGGGCCGGGCACGGCGAGCAGGACGGGCAGGCTCACGAGCCCGCCCCCGCGCTACCGGGAACCGGCACGAGGACCACGTCGGCCTCGACCGCCAGGGCCCGCAGCACCGACGGCAGGACACCCCCCGGGACCAGCACCTCCACGTCGGCCCCCGCGGCGCCGGCCAGGGCGGACGAGCGCTGCCGCACGGCGACCACCTCGACGGCCTGCGCCAGCTCCTCCGGCCCGGGCCGCGCGCTCCCGCTCACCGGGCCGGTGAGCGAGCCGGCGGCAGCGGCACCGGTGTCCGCGGGCCAGACCACCCACACGTCCGCCAGCGCCCCGGTGCGCACCCCTTCCGGCAGCGCACCCTCCAGCGGCAGGCTGACCGCCCGGTCGACGAGGTCCACCGCGGGGGCGACGGCCGAGCGCGGCAGCAGCTCCCCGGCCGACAGCCCGCGCAGCGCGATCCACCCGGCGGCGGGCGGCTCTGCGGCGGGCAGGTAGGCCGCGCCCGTCGCCGCGTCCAGGGAGACCTGGACCACGCGCAGCTGCGCCGCGGTCAGGCTGCTCCCCGCCCCCACGGGGGCGGCCACCGCCCACACGCCCGTCGTGGCCCCGGCGGCCTGGACGGTCCTGGCGCCGAGGACCACCGAGCCGAGGACCAGGGCCACGCCCACCAGCAACCGGGGGTCGCGCCAGGACGGCGCCCGCAGCCGCCTGGCCCTGGCCGGCCGCGCAGCCGTCCCGCCCGAGCTGCCGCGACCCGCCACCGCGGTCGTCGGACCCGTCACCGTGCGCACCGCACCCCCCTGCCCCGCTCCGGGCCGTCCGGTCGCGTCCACACATGGTGGCCGGGTGGAGGACACCTCCCCCACCGTCGTCCACAGGTCACCCGAACGGTCCTGGGGTCGGCGGATCGCGTGCGAGGATGCGCCTCGCCGCCGCTCGAGGAGCGGCACCGCGCGACCCCGGAGAGGAGACACCGTGCCCAGCCGTTTCCTCCCGCTCGCCGACGTCGCCGAGATGCTGGCGATCTCCTCCGCCCAGGCCTACGCCCTGGTGCGCAGCGGGGAACTGCCGGCCATCAAGGTCGGCGGCCGCGGGCAGTGGAGGGTCGAGGAGTCCCAGCTCGAGGCGTACATCGCCCGCATGTACGAGCAGACCCGCGAGAGCGTGCAGGCCCCGCAGGGGCACCAGCCGCCACCCACCTGAACCCGGGGCCTCAGCCCAGGTCGGTGACGCTCAGCAACGACGCGAGCGGCACCGTCACCACCGCCTGCGGGTCCCGGCCGGGCGCGGCCACGTCGACGTGGTCGGCGCCGACCCTGACCAGCCGCCCGCGCACGTCCGCCGCGCGGGTGCGCACGAGCACCTCCACCCCCGCCGCCGCCAGCGCCCGCAGCGCCGCGCCGAGGGTGCGGCGCGCCGCCACCGGGCCGGGCTGAACGCTGCGCGGTGACAGCCCGCGCAGCGCGCACACGGCCGTGACCGGCACCAGCACCTGCCGCCGCAGCGGCGGGCCGGTCACCAGCAGCAGCCACCCCCGGCCGGCCGCACGCAGCCGCCCGCTGACCCACCCGCCGTCGGGCAGCTGCACCGACAGCTCGCCGTCACCGGCGAGGAGCCGTCCCAGCAGGTCGACCGCGGCGAGGTCCGCGACCCGCCGGTCGTCCACCTCGGCCTCCCGCTCCACCCGCTGCACGTGCGCGAGGCGGGCGTCGAGGTCGTCGAAGAGGTCGTCCCAGCGCACTCCTCCACGCTACGGGTGCTCACGGGCCGTCAGCCGCGCGCGGCCGAACGAGGGGTGTGAGCCGCCTGTGCTGGCCAAGGGGACGCCCAGTCGGTAGACAAGCCGCACCAAACAACAACAAACAGCACCCAGAAGGGCTGAAGGGCACCAAAGTGCAACGCTCAACCACTGGAGGCGTCCTCGCCGCCGGTCCGGCTCGCAGCCCCCGGGGTCAGGCCCTCACCGCCCTGGCGGTCGGTGCCGCGCTGGCGGCCCTGCCCGCCGGCGCGGCCTGGGGCCTCGCAGCGCTGAGCACGCCGGCGCTCGACGCCGCCCTGGACGGAACCGCCTCGTTCGCCGACCTGCTGACGGGCCTCTGCGGTGCAGCGGCGGCCCTGCTGCTGGCAGCCCTGACGGGCAGCGTCCTGCTCGCCGCCGGCGCCGAGGCGCGCGAACGCTCCCGCCGGCCCGGCCGCGCCTCCCCCGCGCTCGCGGCCACCACGTCGCGGGCGGTGCCCGCACCGGTCCGCCGCCTCGTGGCGCTCGCCGTGGGTCTCGCCCTCGGGACGGGAGCCGCCTCGGCAGCCTCCGCCGCTCCCCGGGCGCTCGACGCCGGCTGGGCGGCAGCGGCCCCGCAGCTGCCCGGCCACGCCGCGGACGCCGCGGACGCCGCGGACGCGCACGTCGTCACCGACCCCGGCTGGGCACCGCTGCCCGAACCGCGCACCGTCCCGGAGGTGCCCGCGGCCGAACTGCCCGGCGACGCCCGGCCCACCTCGTCCGGCGACGAGGTCGTCGTCCAGCGCGGCGACAGCCTGTGGTCGCTGGCTCGCTCGCTCACCGGCGCCGACGCCTCCGCGGGGGACGTCCTGCGTGAGCAGCAGCGCCTGTACGCCGCGAACGCCGACGTCATCGGCGCCGACCCCGACGTGCTGCTGCCCGGCCAGGTGCTCCGGCTGCCCTGAGCCGTCAGATCCCCGACCTCGTCCCCCCACGCCCCACCAGGAGACCCCGTGCCCGCCTCCGCGGCCCTGCTCGCCGACGCCCCGGTCCTCACCCGCCCCGCACCCTCGTCCCGGCTGCGCCGCTACCCCGTGCCGCCGGCCGCACCGCCCCTGGTGGGCGAACCCGGAGCGGTGGCCTCGGTGCTGACCCACCTGAGCCCCGACCAGGGGGTGCTCGAGCTGGACCTGCCGCGGCGACGGGCGGCGCGGGCGTCCGCGGACCTGCCGGAGGTGGGCGGGTGGACCCGCGACTACCTCGTCGTGCTGCTGGAGGTCCTCAGCGGCCACCGGCCCCCGCAGCAGCTGCTGCGCTGGTCCGCGGCCGACGTCTACACCGACGTGCAGCGGCGAGCGGTCCTGAGCGCGCGGTTGCGCGGCACCGCTCCCGGGCCGCGGCCGCGGGTCCTGCGGGTGCTGCCCTGCCCCGTCGGGGAGGGTGCGGTGGAGGTCGGTGCGGTCGTGCGCTCCGGCGACCGCGTGCGCGCCCTGGCCCTGCGGGTGGAGCGCCGGCACGACCGGTGGCGCGTCACCGCCCTGGAGGTGGGCTGACCGCGCCCGGGCAGCGGCCGGGACGCCGGCGGCCCGCCACCCCGGTGGGGCGACGGGCCGCCGGCCGAACCGGGGGTCAGTCGCGCTGCTCGCGGCCGGCGGCGCGCCGCTGCGCCCGGTTGCCCGTGGGGGCGTCCGTGCTCGAGGCGTCGCCCGCGTGCACCTCCACGTCGCCCTCCGCGGTGGGGGCGGTGTACTGCAGCTGCTGCGGCCGCAGCGGCTTCTCGAAGCCGGGCGCCACCGCCGAGGCACCGGCCTGCGGGGCCGGCTGGACCTGAAGGGAGAACAGGTACCCGACCGACTCCTCCTTGATGGCGTCGGTCATCGCCACGAACAGCTGGTAGCCCTCGCGCTGGTACTCCACCAGCGGGTCGCGCTGGGCCATCGCGCGCAGACCGATGCCCTCCTGCAGGTAGTCCATCTCGTACAGGTGCTCGCGCCACTTGCGGTCCAGCACCGACAGGACCACCCGGCGCTCCAGGTCGCGCAGCACCTGCGGGCCCAACTGCTCCTCCCGGGCGTCGTAGCAGGCCTGCGCGTCGGAGCGCATCTCCTCCAGCAAGCGCTCGACGGTGAGGTTGCCGCGGCCGCCGGCGGCCTCCACTACCTCCTCGGGCGTCACCGAGACCGGGTACAGGCCGCGCAGCGCCTCCCACAGGGCCTCGAGGTCCCAGTCCTCGCCGAAGCCCTTGCCCGTGGCCTGCACGACGTACGCGGTGACCGTGTCGTCGATGAAGTGGCGGATCTGCTGGTGCAGGTCCTCGCCCTCGAGCACCTTGCGGCGCTCGGCGTAGATGACCTCGCGCTGGCGGTTGAGGACGTCGTCGTACTTCAGGACGTTCTTGCGGATCTCGAAGTTGCGGCCCTCGACCTGCCCCTGCGCGCTCTGGATCGCCCGGGAGACCATCTTGGACTCGATGGGGACGTCCTCCGGGATGCCCGTGCGGGTCAGGAAGGACTCCACCAGCGCGGCGTTGAACAGGCGCATGAGGTCGTCGGTGAGCGAGAGGTAGAACCGCGACTCGCCCGGGTCGCCCTGCCGGCCCGAGCGCCCGCGCAGCTGGTTGTCGATGCGGCGCGACTCGTGCCGCTCGGTGCCCAGGACGTACAGGCCCCCGAGGTCGCGGACCTCGTCGTGCTCGGCCTTGACCGAGTCCTTCGCCCGCTCCAGCACCTCCGGCCAGGCCGCCTCGTACTCCTCCGGCGACTCGTCCGGGTCCAGGCCGCGCTCCTTCATGGCCGCCACGGCCAGGAACTCCGCGTTGCCGCCCAGCATGATGTCCGTGCCGCGGCCGGCCATGTTCGTGGCGACGGTGACCGCGCCCTTGCGCCCTGCCTGGGCGACGATCGACGCCTCGCGCTCGTGCTGCTTGGCGTTCAGGACGGTGTGCTCGACACCGGCCTTGGTCAGCAGGGCCGAGAGGTACTCGCTCTTCTCCACGCTGGTGGTGCCGACGAGGACGGGCTGACCCGTGGCGTGGTGCTCGGCGATGTCCTCCACGACCGCGGCGAACTTGGCCTGCTCGTTCTTGTAGACCAGGTCGGGCTGGTCCACGCGGATCGCCGGGCGGTTGGTGGGGATGGACACCACGCCCAGCTTGTAGATCTGCTGGAACTCCGCGGCCTCGGTCATGGCCGTGCCCGTCATCCCCGAGAGCTTCTCGTACATGCGGAAGAAGTTCTGCAGGGTGATGGTGGCGAGGGTCTGGTTCTCGTTCTGGATGGGCACGCCCTCCTTGGCCTCGATGGCCTGGTGCATGCCCTCGTTGTACCGGCGGCCCGCGAGGATGCGGCCGGTGTGCTCGTCGACGATGAGGACCTCGCCCTTGGGCGAGACGACGTAGTCCTTGTCCCGCTTGAACAGCTCCTTGGCCTTGACGGCGTTGTTGAGGAAACCGATCAGGGGGGTGTTGACGCTCTCGTAGAGGTTCTCGATGCCGAGCAGGTCCTCGACCTTCTCGATGCCCGACTCCATGATCCCGACGGTGCGCTTCTTCTCGTCGACCTCGTAGTCGACGTCGATCGTCAGGTGCCGGACGATCTTGGCGAACTCGGTGTACCACTTCGTCGGCGCGTCCGAGGGGCCGGAGATGATGAGCGGGGTGCGGGCCTCGTCGATGAGGATCGAGTCGACCTCGTCCACGATCGCGAAGTGGTGGCCGCGCTGCACCATCTCGGCGCTGCTCCACGCCATGTTGTCGCGCAGGTAGTCGAAGCCGAACTCGTTGTTGGTGCCGTAGGTGATGTCGGCGGCGTACGCCTCGCGGCGCTGCTCGGGGCGCATGCGCGAGAGGATGCAGGCGCTGCGCAGGCCCAGGAAGCGGTACACGCGCCCCATGAGCTCGCTCTGGTACTCGGCGAGGAAGTCGTTGACGGTGATGACGTGCACGCCCTTGCCGGTCAGGGCGTTGAGGTACGCCGGCAGCGTCGCCACGAGGGTCTTGCCCTCCCCCGTGCGCATCTCGGCGATGTTGCCCTGGTGCAGGGCGGCACCACCCATGAGCTGCACGTCGAAGTGGCGCTGCCCCAGCGTGCGGCGCGCCGCCTCGCGCACCACCGCGAACGCCTCCGGCAGCAGCTCGTCGAGCGTGGCGCCGTCGGCCAGGCGCTCCTTGAAGCGGTCGGTCTCCCCGCGCAGCTCGGCGTCGGTCATGGCGGTGAAGTCGTCCTCGAGCGCGTTGACCTGCTCCGCGATGCGGTGCAGACGCTTGACGACGCGGCCCTCGCCGGCGCGGAGGACCTTCTCGACGATGGCTGGCACGCGGCCAGTCTACCGACGACCCCCGCTCGCGGGTGCACGGACGGGTCCGGGCGGTGGCGCAGGGTCACTCAGCCTCGACGGAGAGCGCACGGACGCTCAGCCCACCCCGCCCAGCAGGCGCCGCACGTCCCGCGGCGGCACCACGCGCACCGGCTCCGGCGCGGGCGCCGCCACCCGGGCCCCGGCCAGCTCCGGCACCTCGGGCACCTCCGGCAGCTCCGGCAGCTCCGGCACCTCGGGCGGCGGACCCGCGGCGCCCTCCTCCAGGGCGGCGGGCACCTCCTCCGCGGGACGGGGCGCACCCAGCAGCAACCCCTGCGCCAGCGAGCAGCCCACCTCCTGCAGGAGCCGGACCTGCTCGGCGCGCTCGACCCCCTCGGCCACCACGCCCAGGTCCAGCGCGGCCCCCAGCTCGCACAGCGTGCGCACCGACGCCAGCGCGCGCGCACCGTCCGGCCCGTCCAGCTCCGCCACCAGGGAGCGGTCCAGCTTCAGCCCGTCCACCGGCAGCCGCCGCAGCGGCGCCAGCGAGGTCCCCTCCACGGCCCCGGCGAAGTCGTCCAGCACGACGCGCGCGCCCGTCGCCCGCAACCCGGCCAGGCGCGCGGTCACCACGTCCGGGTCGGCCCGCAGCAGCTGCACGGGCACGTCCAGCACCAGCGAGCCCGGCTCCAGGCCCGAGGCCGCCAGCGCGCGCAGCACGTCGTCGGCGCCGGAGCGCGACAGGGCGTGCTGCACCGACAGGTTGACCGTCAGCGACAGCGCCGGCACCTGCCGGCGCCACAGCGCCGCCCGCGCGCACGCCGTGCGCAGCACCCAGCGCCACAGCTCGTCCACCGCGGGCGAGCGCTCCGCACCCTCCAGGAAGGCCCCCGGCTCCAGCAGCCCCCGGGTGGGGTGCCGCCAGCGCAGGAGCGCCTCCACACCCACGACCGCACCGTCGGCCAGGCGCACCAGGGGCTGGTACAGCAGCTCGAACTCCCGCTGCTGCACGGCCCGCTGCAGGTCCTCCTCCAGCTGTCGGCGCAGCGCGTCGGCGTCCCGCATGCCCGGCTCGAAGACCACGACCGCGGCCCGCGGCCGCCCCTCACCCGCGGCGGCCGAGCGTCCCTGCTCCTTCGCCCGGTACATCGCGCTGTCGGCGCGGCGCAGCAGCTCGGGCGCCCCGGCCCGCCCGTCCGCGACGGCCAGGCCGATGCTGGCGCCGACGCGCACCGAGCGCCCGTCCACCTCCACCGGGGCCGTCAGCTCCGCGCAGATCCGCTGCGCCAGCCGCCGCGCGGCCCCCTCCGGGGAGTGGGCGCGCACCACGACGGCGAACTCGTCGCCGCCCAACCGCGCGGCGAAGTCGTCCCCGCGCAGGCAGCGCCGCAGCCGCCGCGCCACCCGGCCCAGCACCTCGTCGCCCGCCGCGTGCCCCAGCGAGTCGTTGATCGCCTTGAAGCCGTCCAGGTCGACGAACAGCACCGCCGCGCCCAGGCCGTCCTCGGCGGAGGCGCGCAGGGCCACCTCCAGGTGGCGCAGGAGCGTGGGGCGGTTGGGCAGGTTCGTCAGCGAGTCCGTGGAGGCCGCCTCCACGGCGCGCACCGTGTCCGCGTGGCTCAGCGCCGTGCTGGCGTGCTCGGCGAAGGCGCGCAGCACCGTCGCCCCCACCGCGTCCAGCGGCTCCCCGCCCGTCTCGACGACCAGCGCCCCCACGGCCCGGCCGTTGATGTGCACCGCCGCGGCCGCGGGCCGGCCGGCACCGCCGACCGCGACGCCGAGCCCGGCGAGCTCACCCGCGGCCCCCAGCGCGCGCTCCGGTGCGATCGCCGGGTCGCCGACGGCGGCCACCACGCGCATGCGCATCTGCGAGCGGGGGTCGGCCAGCACGAGCGAGACCGGCCGCGAGTCCAGCAGCTCCGAGGAGCTGGCGGCGATCTGCAGGAGCAGCTCCGGCAGGGGGCGGCGCCCGGCCACCGCGCGCTGGAAGCGCACCGAGGTGGTCAGGACCTGCTCGCGCTGGGCGAGCGCCTGCTGCAGGCGGGTGCGCTCGGCCGCGCCCCGGGCGCCCTGCTGGCGCAGCCACCGCTCGCGCTCGCGGCCGTGCCGGGCGAGCACGACCAGCCCCAGCAGGCGCGCCACCAGCTGCACGACGCGCAGCTGGGCGGGGTCCACGGCGGCGTCGCCGGCGCGCGCCACCACGACCCGCACGCCGGACAGGTCGGGCACCGGCACCACCGCGGCGCGCACGCGCCCCAGGCCGGGGACGGCGAAGGTGCCGCCGCCGTCGCGCACGACGCGCGCCAGGCCGCGCTCGGGGAGCACCTGCCCGCCCAGGCCCACGCCGCCGTGGACGTGGCCGCCCTCGCAGACGGCCACCACGTCGGCGTCGACGAGGTCGGCCACGACGGCCGCCGCCCGCGTCAGCACCTCGCGCTCGTCCTCGCCCCCGGACAGCTCCGCCAGCACGTGCTCGAGCAGCTCACCGGCCCGCTCGACCCGCCCGGCGGTCACTTCGGAGACGTCCACGGCCACTGTGTCGGCCGTGCCGCGGGTCACGTTGAGCCGATCACCCCGACGTGACCCGAACGCTCCACGGCCCTTGACAACCCGGTCGCCAGGTCCCCGCGCTCCGCGACCGCCACGGACTCCAGACCCAGCCAGCGCGCGAGGTCCGCCAGCTCCGCGGCGAGCTCGTCCACCGCGCCCGGCGGGGCGCCGGGTTCCGCCCACGCCGCCTGCACCCGCAGCACGCCCCGCGGCGCGGCCCGGTCCGCCTTGAGGTCCACCCGCGCCGCGATGCGCTCGCCCAGCAGGAACGGCAGCACGAAGTACCCGTGCACGCGCTGCTCGCGCGGGACGTAGAGCTCCAGGCGCAGGGTCGTGCCGAACAGCTCCTCGGTGCGCGGGCGGTGCCACACCAGCGGGTCGAACGGCGTCAGCAGGGCCCGGGCCCGCACCCGCGGGGCCCGCGCGCCGACGTGCCGGTACGCCGGCCTGCGCTGCGCGGAGGGCCACCCGCGCACGTGCACGGGCACCAGCTCCCCGGCCTCCACCAGCTGCGCGACCGCTCTGCGGGACTGCTCCGGGCGCAGCCGGAAGTAGTCGCGCAGGCTCGGCTCGCCCGCCACCCCCAGCGCTCGCGCGGCGATCGAGACCAGGCCGCGCACCGCCTCCTCCGGGTCCGGGTCCGGGGCGTCGGCCACCTGCGGCGGCAGCACGCGCCCGGTGAGGTCGTAGCAGCGCTCGAACTGCCGGGTGCGGCCGGCCGCGGAGATCGCCCCGGCGAAGAAGAGGTGCTCCAGGGCCCGCTTGACCGCCGACCAGTTCCAGCCCCAGTGGTCCGTGGGCCGCACCCCGCCGGGGGCGAGCGCGGCCTCCACCTGGCGCGCCGTCACCGGCCCGTGCGCGGCCACGTGCGCCAGGACGGCGTCCACCAGTTCCGGGTGCTCCACCGCCACGCTGCGCACGCCGCCCCACGCGTCGTGCGCGGCGCGCTCCATCCGCCAGCGCAGCAGCCGGTGGGTGGACGGCGCCACGAACGAGGCCTCGTGCGCCCAGTACTCCACGAGCCGGCGCGGGCGCCGCTGCGCGGCGCGGTCCACCAGCTCTCGCGGGTACGGGCCCAGCCGGCTGAAGAAGGGCAGGTAGTGGCTGCGGCACAGCACGTTCACCGAGTCGATCTGGACGACGCCCAGGCGTTCGACCACGCGTGCGACGTGCGCCGCACCGGGGGACGCGGGCCGCCGCGCGGCGAAGCCCTGCGCCGCCAGGGCCGCGCGGCGCGCCTCCGCGGCGGAGAGCTCCTCCACCGCGGGCGGCTCGGGCGCCGGGGTCAGGACAGCTCCACGATCTTCTCCCGCACCGCGTAGACGACCGCCTCCATGCGCGAGTGCAGCTGCAGCTTCTCCAGGAGGTTGCGCACGTGGTTCTTCACGGTGTTCTCGCTGATGCCCAGCTCGCCGGCGATCTCGCGGTTGGCCATGCCCCGCGCCAGCAGGCGCAGCACGTCCAGCTCCCGGGGGCTCAGCCGGGGAGCTCCCACGACGCCGAGGCTGCGCTCCTCGTCGCGCCGCCGCATCGCGGCGAACTCGCCCAGCAGCATCCCGGCCATCTTCGGGGTGATGAGGGACTGCCCGGTCACGACCGCGCGCAGGGCGTCGGCGACCTCCTCGGCGGGCACGTCCTTGAGCAGGTACCCGTTGGCGCCGGCCCGGACGGCGGCGAACAGGTCGGCCTCCTCCTCCGAGGAGGTGAGCATGACGATGCGGGTGGACGGCGCCACGGCCTTGATCTCGGCGCACGCGTCGATGCCGGAGCGGCGCGGCATCCACACGTCCATGAGCACCACGTCGGGCAGGAGCTCCTCGACCCGCCGCACCGCCTCGGCACCGTCGGCGGCCTCCCCCACCACCTCGATGTCGTCCTCGGTGGACAGGACCATCTGCAGGCCGCGGCGGAACAGGGAGTGGTCGTCGACGACGACGACGCGGATCGCGTCGGTCCCCGCCTGCGGGCTGCTGCTGGGCACCGGGTCTCCTCCTGACGGCGGCGGGCGCGGACCCGCCGTGCGGGGATCCTGGCACGCCGGGCCGCCCCGCACCGCTCGTGGCGCGGCCACGGGCCGGCGGGGAACCCCCGCCGGCCCGTCGCACGGGTGCGCCTCAGCGCAGCGCACCACCCCCCGCGGCCGACAGCGCGCCGTCGGAGGAGGCCGACCCCGCACCGTCCTCGTGCACGTCGAGGTGGATCACGCCGTAGTCCCAGCCCCGGCGCCGGTAGACCACGCTGGGGCACCCGGAGGCGGCGTCGACGAAGAGGTAGAAGTCGTGGCCGACGAGCTCCATCTCGTACAGCGCCTGGTCCAGGGTCATCGGGCGGGCGTCGTGCGTCTTCTCGCGGATGACCACCGGCGAGGCGTCGGCCGCGTCGTCCACGGCGTCCACCGAGTCCTGCGGCGGGTGGGAGTCCGCCATCACCGCGGGCGTGGGCACCTCGAGGTCGGCGGACGGCCCGGGAGCCGGCCGCGCGGCCGCACCGGCCAGCACCTCGTCGCTCAGACCCGGTGCGGCCGGCTGGCGCACGCTCTCGGGGCGGCGCCGGCCGTGGTGCACCTTGCGGCGGTCCCTGGAGCGCCGCAGGCGCTCCATGAGCTTGGTCGTGGCGAGGTCGAGCGCGGCGTACGGGTCGTCCGCGCAGGCCTCGGCGCGCACGACCGGCCCCTTGTCGCGGACGGTGATCTCCACCCGCTCGCAACTGGCCAGCTGGCGGCGGTTCTTCTCGTGGGACACCTCCACGTCGACGCGCTGGGCGCGCGGCGCCAGCTGCGTCACCTTCTCCAGCTTGGCCTCGACGTGCTGCCGGAACCTCTCCTTGACCTCGGTGTGCCGTCCGGTGACCACAACTTCCACGGGATGCCTCCCTCGCTCGCTGGCGGCGCCGGCCGAGGGGCCGGCCCGCCTCGGACCGTCACCTCGTGCCGTGCACCACCCCCGGGGGGAGGGCACGCACAGGCAGCCTCCGGGGGCTGGTCGCACCCGACCGCCGCGCGCACCCACCTGCGGGCACGGCACGGGACGGGACCGGCGGGACGCCGGGTCCGGCTGCCATGCACCAACGCTAGACCCCCCACCCCCGCTCTGCCCACGCGTGCCGCGCCGCCGCCTGCGGATCCGCACCGCCGGCAGCGGGCGGGCCGGGTGCGCCGGGCGCTGCGGCGGCGGTCAGGCACGCCACGCCGCGCACGTCGGCGCCCGCGGCGCGCAGCGCCCGCACCGCCTCGGTCGCGGTGGCCGTGGTGGTGACCACGTCGTCGACGACCACGCAGGGGCCCACCGGCACCGGGCCGCGCACGGCGAAGGCGCCGGCGACGTTGCCGCGACGCGCACGGGCGCCGAGCAGCGCCTGGTCGGCCACGCGGCGGCGCACCCGCAGGGCGCGCACCACCGCGGCCGGCCGGCCCGCCGACCGC
>NZ_JBBBEM010000143.1:0-4231 GCF_037154035.1 Kineococcus sp. G2
GCCGGCGCAGCCCTCACCACACATCTGAAACAGTCACTCAGAACGGGTAGGGGGCGATCTCCGGCCGCACCGTGAGCCACTGGGTCTCGGTGAACGCCTCGATGTTCGCCTCGGCACCCCCCGCCCGGCCGCCGGTGCCCGAGGCGCCGACACCCCCGAAGGGGCTGTTCGCCTCGTCCGAGACGGTCTGCTCGTTGATGTGCACGATGCCGCTGGGCACCGCGTCGGCCACGCGCATCGCGGCGCCCACCTCGCCGAGGATCCCCAGGGACAACCCGTACGGGGTGGCCCGGGCCAGCTCGATCGCCTCGTCGGCGTCGGAGAACGCCAGGACGGGGGCGACGGGGCCGAACACCTCCTCCTCCCAGGCGGGCATGGAGGGCTTCACGTCCGCCAGCACGGTGGGGGAGTAGAACAGCCCCTCGTGGGTGCCGCCCGCGGCGAGGCTCGCGCCGGCCTCGACGGTCCCCCGCACGAGGCGGTCGACGTTCGCCAGCTGCCGCTCGTCGATGATCGGCCCGAGCGCGACGCTCCCCGTCGCCGGGTCCCCCACGGGCAGTGCGCGGGCCCTGCCGGCCAGAGCCTCCACGTAGGCGTCGTGCAGGCTCTCGTGGACCAGGTGCCGGCCGGTGGCCATGCAGATCTGGCCCTGGTGCAGGAACGAGCCGAACGCCCCCGCCGAGGCCGCCAGCGGCACGTCCGCCCCCGGCAGGACCACGAGGGCGTTGTTGCCGCCCAGCTCCAGGTGGGTGCGCTTGAGGTGCTCGGCGCCGAGCGCACCCACGCGCCGGCCGGCCGCGGTGGACCCGGTGAAGGCCACCACGCGCACCTCCGGCGCCACGACCGTCGCCTCGCCGACGTCCGCACCGCCGGGCAGCAGGTGCAGCAGCCCGGGGGGCAGGCCCGCCTCCTCGAACACCCGTGCCAGCGCCACCCCGCCGCACACGGGCGTGCGCGGGTCCGGCTTGAGCAGGACCGCGTTGCCCAGCGCCAGGGCGGGCGCGACCGCCCGGATCGACAGGATGAGCGGGAAGTTGAAGGGAGCGATCACCGTGACCACCCCGGCGGGGCGGCGGCGGGCGAACGACCAGCGCTCCTGCTCGGAGGGCAGCACCGAACCCATCGGGTGGGTGGGCAGCGCAGCCGCCTCGTAGCACTCCTGCGCGGCCACGTGCGTCTCGGTCGCCGCCTTGGCGGCGACCGCACCGGACTCGCGCACGATCCAGTCCTGCACCTCGCCGGCGTGCTGCTCCCACAGCGCTCCCGCCCGCCGCAGCACCGCCGCCCGCTCCAGGGGGTTCGCCCGCGCCCAGTCCCGCTGCGCCGCGGCCGCACGGGCGGCCGCCTCCCGCACGTCCTGCGGGGTCGCGGCGCCCACCCGGCCCAGCACGGCACCGGTGGCCGGCTCGGTGACCTCGATGGTCCCGCCGGAACCGGTGCGCCAGGCACCGTCGAAGATCTTCTCCCGCCACACGTCACCGAGCAGCACGCTCACCGGTGTCCCCCTCGTCAGCCGAACGCGTGGCACCAGTGGACCACGCCGCCCGGCCGCCACCGGAGCGGCCTCCCCCCCCCGGTGGAAGCGCCCGCGGGTCCCCGTGGCGCTCACCGCCCGCACGGCGCGGGGCCGCCCGCTGAGTAGGGTCGGGCCGTGGTGGACCAGCGGGCGGGCGTGGACGAGCAGCCGTTCGTCGCCGTCCGCGACGCCTGCAAGGTGTACGACGACGGGCCGAAGCCGGTGACGGCCCTGGACCACGTGGACCTGCGGGTCCCGCGCGGGCGGTTCGTCAGCGTCATCGGGCCCTCCGGCTGCGGCAAGTCCACCCTGCTGCGGCTGGTGGCCGGCCTGGAGGCGCCGGACCGCGGCGAGGTGCGCATCTGCGGGCGCACGCCCGCGCGCGCCACCGAGCGCAAGATGGTCGGCTTCGTGCCGCAGACGCCGGCGCTGCTGCCGTGGCTGGACGTGCTCGGCAACGTGCGGGTGCTGGAGAAGGTCAACCGCTCCGCCCGCCGGCGCGCTCCCGGGCCCGCCCCGGCGGGGACCGGGCGGTGCGACCTGGCCGGTGACCCCGTGGCGCTGCTGCGCCGCCTCGGCCTGGGGGAGGTCCTGCGCGCGCGGCCCGGCCAGCTGTCCGGCGGCATGCAGCAGCGCACCGCCATCGCCCGCGCGTTCGCCCTGCAGCCGCAGGTGCTGCTCATGGACGAGCCGTTCAGCGCCCTGGACGAGTTCACCCGCGAGGCCGCCCAGCTGCAGCTGCTGGACGTGTGGCAGGAGCTGCGCACCACCGTCGTGTTCGTCACCCACTCCATCACCGAGGCGGTCCTGCTGTCCGACACCGTGGTCGTCATGGCCGCCGGCCGAGTCGCCGGCGCCGTCGAGGTGGAGCTGGACCGGCCGCGCCGCTCGGGGCTGCTGGACTCCGCCGCCCTGCACGAGCACGAGCACCGGGTGCGCGAACTGCTGTCCGACGCCTGGCACGCCGACGCCCGGCACGCCGGCGCCCGGGGCGGCCGGTGACCCCGCGGCGCCGGCCGTCCGCCCTGCACCCGCGGGTGTGGCTGCCCAGCGTCGTGGCGCTGCTGGCCGCCGGGCTCCTCTGGGCGCGGGTCGCCCGCGGCAACCCGTACGTGCTGCCGCCCCTCGGCGCCGTCGGCGCGCAGTTGGTGGGCGAACCCCTGCTGTACCTCGCCAACGCCTGGACCACCCTGTCCGAGGCGCTGCTGGGGCTGGCCCTGGGCGCGCTGGCCGCCGTCGCGGTGGCGGTGGCCGTCTCGGAGTCGGTGCTGCTGCGGCGCGCGGTGATGCCGCTCGCCGTCGTGCTCAACGTCACCCCGGTCGTCGCGATCGCCCCCGCCCTGATCGTGGCGTTCGGGTTCGGGATCCTGCCCAAGGTGCTCGTGGCGGCGCTGACCACGTTCTTCCCGGTGCTGATGAACACCGTCACCGGCCTGCGCTCGGTGCCCCGCGGGGTGCTGCAGGTGTTCCGCACCGTCCACGCCTCGCGCTGGGACGTTCTGCTGCGGCTGCGCTTCCCCAGCGCGCTGCCGTTCGTCTTCGCCGCCCTGCGGGTGGTGTTCCCGCTCTCCCTCGTCGGCGCCATCGTCGCCGAGTTCAGCGCGGCCGGTGCCACCGCGGGCCTGGGCACCCTCATCAAGGTCGCGGCCGGCAACTCGCAGCTGGACCGGGTGTTCGCCTCGATCGCCTGCCTGGCCCTGATGGGCGTGCTGCTGCTGGCGGCCGTCACCGCCGTGGAGCGGCGCGTGCTCTCCTGGCACGCCTCGCAGACCCGGTGAGGAATCCCCACCACCCCCGCGTCCTTGCACCCGGGGAGCACCGTGAGCACCCGGAGGAGCGCGTGAACGAGAGCAGGACCCCCACCCGGCACCGGCCGGTCCTCGCCGCGGCGGCGGCCGCCCTGCTGCTGGCCGGCTGCTCCGGCGGGTCCGGGGACGACGGGGCCGCCACCGCGCCGGCGGGCCGGGGCTCGGCCGTCTCCGCCGAGCGGTGCGCGCAGAACGAGGCGGCCGGCACGGTCACCTACGTCACCGGGTACCAGTTCCAGTCCTCGGTGAGCATCCTGGACCCCGTCGCCGCCGAGGACCTGGGCTACTTCGACGCGCTCTGCCTGGACGTGCAGATCCAGCCGGGAACGGGCGAGACCGCGCAGAACGCCCAGCTCGTCGCCGCCGGCACCGCGCAGCTGTCCTCCATCGCCGGGGCCTCCGACGTGCTCGTCAACGTCGACAACGGCGTGGACGTCACCGCCGTCGCGCTGTTCGGGCACGTCCCGGTGGCGACGCTGATGACCGGCCCGGAGGTGGAGGACCTGACGCAGCTGCAGGGCGCCACCCTCGGGCACAAGGGCGCCCTGCCGGTGACGATCGAGGCGATGCTGCGCACCGCCGGCGTGGACGTCGCGGCGCTGGAGCAGGTGCAGGTCGGCTACGACCCCACCGTCCTGACGCGCGGGCAGGTGCAGGCGCTCACCGGCTACAAGTCCAACGAGCCGCTGACTCTGCGCGAGACGGGCGAGGAGGTCGTCGAGTGGAACCCCGAGGACTTCGGGGTCCCCGGCTCCATCGCCACCACGATCGTGAACCCGGCGTTCCTCGCCGAGCACCCCACCGCCGTGCAGGACTTCCTGCGCGCACAGCTGCGCGCCTACGCGCACTGCACCGAGCGCGCCGCCGAGTGCGTCGCCCTGGCGGCGGAGCGCTCGCAGGTCGGATA
>NZ_JBBBEM010000144.1:0-5451 GCF_037154035.1 Kineococcus sp. G2
AACCCGGCGTTCCTCGCCGAGCACCCCACCGCCGTGCAGGACTTCCTGCGCGCACAGCTGCGCGCCTACGCGCACTGCACCGAGCGCGCCGCCGAGTGCGTCGCCCTGGCGGCGGAGCGCTCGCAGGTCGGATACGACACCGAGCACAACGAGCGGGTGTGGAGCACCGAGACGCAGTTGGTGGCCGGCTCCCAGCCCGCCGGGCAGCCGCTGGGCGGCATCGACGCGGCCACCGTGCGCGCCGAGGCGGACCTCCTGCTCCGGATGGGGCAGATCGACGCGGTGCCGGACGTCGACGCCCTCGTCGACGAGGACGTCGTGGCCTCCCTCTACGACGGCGGGCGGCTCGTCTGGCCCGCTCCCTGACCGCGGGCGGCGGGCGCCCGACGCCGTAGCATGGCCGGGCCATGTCGAGCCCCTCCAGCCGGCCCGGGCGCCCGCAGCGCGGGCGCCGCCGTCCCTCCCGCTCCCCGCGTTCCGGCCCCGGCGCCCCGGCGCCGCGCCAGCTGCCCGACGACCCGCGCGCCGCGCAGCTCGCCGAGCGCCTGCAGCGGGTGCTGCTGCGCGACGAGGACCGCCTGCGCCGCCGGATGGCCGTGCTGGCCCGTTCCGGCGACGCCGAGGCGCTGCGCCGCGGCCTGGACGACGTGGAGGCGCAGACGGCCGCCGCCGAGGAGCGCGCCCGGCGCCGCGACGCCGCCGTGCCCGAGGTGCGCTACCCGCCCGAGCTGCCGGTCAGCCAGGAGAAGGACCGCATCGCGCAGGCGCTGCGCGAGCACCAGGTCGTCGTGGTGGCGGGGGAGACCGGCTCCGGCAAGACCACCCAGCTGCCGAAGATCTGCCTGGAGGTCGGGCGCGGGCGGCGCGGGCGCATCGGGCACACCCAGCCGCGGCGCATCGCCGCCCGCGCCGTGGCCGAGCGCGTCGCCGAGGAGCTGGGCGGCGAGGTCGGTGGCCTGGTCGGCTACGCGGTGCGCTTCACCGACAGCGTCGGCGAGGACAGCGTCGTGAAGGTCATGACCGACGGCATCCTGCTGGCGGAGATCCAGCGCGACCCGGACCTGCTGCAGTACGACACCCTCATCGTCGACGAGGCGCACGAGCGCAGCCTGACCATCGACTTCCTGCTCGGGTACCTGGCGCAGCTGCTGCCGCGCCGGCCGGAGCTGAAGCTCGTCATCACCTCCGCCACCATCGAGACCGGGCGGTTCTCGCAGCACTTCGGCGGTGCGCCGGTGCTGGAGGTCTCCGGGCGCACCTACCCGGTGGAGGTGCGCTACCGGCCGCTGGCCGCGGACGAGCTCGCGCAGGAGCTGGCCGGGGAGCTGGACGACGACGCCGGCGAGGCCCTCGACGTCGACGAACCGCCCGTGCCCGGGGACGACCGCGACCAGACCGAGGGGATCCTCGACGCGGTGCGCGAGCTGGCCGCCGAGGGCCCCGGGGACGTGCTGGTGTTCCTGCCCGGCGAGCGGGAGATCCGCGACACCGCCGACGCCCTGGGCGAGCTGCTGCGCGAGCGGGAGTTCCGCGACACCGAGGTGCTGCCGCTGTTCGCCCGGCTGAGCGCCGAGGAGCAGCACCGGGTCTTCCGCCCGCACCGCGGCCGGCGGATCGTGCTGTCCACCAACGTCGCCGAGACGTCCCTGACCGTGCCGGGGATCCGCTACGTCGTCGACGCCGGCACCGCCCGCGTCTCCCGGTACAGCCACCGCACGAAGGTGCAGCGCCTGCCGGTGGAGAAGGTCTCGCAGGCCTCCGCGAACCAGCGCGCCGGCCGGTGCGGGCGCGTCGCGGACGGCATCTGCATCCGGCTGTACTCGCAGGCCGACTTCGAGTCGCGCCCGCAGTACACCGACCCGGAGATCCTGCGCACCAACCTCGCCGCGGTCATCCTGCAGATGACCTCCCTGGGGCTGGGGGACATCGCCGCCTTCCCGTTCCTCGAGCCGCCGGAGCCGCGCGCCGTCGCCGACGGCCTGGCGCTGCTGACCGAGCTGGGCGCCCTGGAACCCGCGCGTGAGGGTCAGCGCGGGGTTCCGCGCCTGACGCGCACCGGCCGCGACCTGGCCCGCCTGCCCATCGACCCGCGGCTGGGCCGCATGGTGCTGGAGGCCCGCCGGAACTCCTGCCTGCACGACGTCCTCGTCGTCGTGGCGGCGCTGTCCGTGCAGGACCCGCGTGAGCGGCCCCTGGAGCAGCGCGAGCGCGCCGCCCAGCTGCACGCGCGCTTCCGGCACGAGCGCTCCGACTTCCTCACCTACCTGAACCTGTGGAACTACCTGCAGCACCTGCAGCGGGAGCTGTCCTCCTCGGCGTTCCGGCGGCGGGTGAAGGCCGAGATGCTGCACTTCCTGCGCATCCGCGAGTGGCAGGACACCTACCACCAGCTGCGGCGCGTCACGCGCGACCTCGGGCTGGAGGTGCAGGTGCCGGCCCTCGAGGCGCCCGCCGAGGGCGAGGAGGTGCCGCCGCCCGCGTACGACGCGGACGCGGTGCACCGGTCCCTGCTGGCGGGCCTGCTCGGCAACATCGGCCTGAAGGTCGAGCAGGAGGACAAGCGCGACGCCCGCCGCGGCCGCGGGGACGACGCGCGCCGCGGCCGCGGCGACGGACCCCGCCAGCAGGAGTACCTCGGTGCCCGCGGCGCGCGGTTCGCGCTCTCGCCCGGCTCGTCCCTCGGCCGCCGGTCCCCGGACTGGGTGGTCGCCGGTGAGCTGGTGGAGACCTCCCGGTTGTGGGCGCGCGTGGTCGCCGCGATCGACCCGCGCTGGATCGAGCCGCTGGCCGAGCACGTGGTCAAGCGCCAGTACTCGGAACCGCGCTGGTCGCGCAAGCGCGCCGCGGTCGTCGCCACCGAGCGCGTCACCCTGTACGGGGTGCCGATCGTCGCCGGGCGCACCGTCGCCTACGGCGGCATCGACCCCGAGCTCTCGCGCGAGCTGTTCCTCCGGCACGCGCTGGTGGAGGGGGACTTCGAGACCCGCCACGAGTTCTTCGCCCGCAACCGCGAACTGCTCGAGGAGGCCGAGGAGCTGGAGCACCGGGCGCGCCGGCGCGACATCGTCGTCGACGACGAGGTGCTGTTCGCCTTCTACGACGCGCGGGTGCCCGCCGACGTCGTCTCCGGCCGCCACTTCGACGCCTGGTGGAAGCAGGCTCGCCGCACCGACCCGGACCTGCTGACCTTCGACCCGGAGATGCTGGTGGCCGGCGACGCCGGTGTCAGCGAGGAGGAGTTCCCCGCGGTGTGGCGCCAGGGGGACGTCGAGCTGCCCCTGACGTACGTGTTCGAGCCGGGCTCGCCGCGCGACGGCCTGACGGTGGACGTGCCCCTGGAGGTCGTCAACCGGTTCGACGAGCGGGACCTGGCCTGGCAGGTCCCCGGGTTCCGGCACGAGATGGTCACCGCGCTGCTGCGGGCGCTGCCCAAGCAGCTGCGCAAGAACCTCGCCCCGGCCCCGGACAAGGCCGCCCGCTTCCTGGAGCGGGTGGTGCCGCGGCAGCGTCCCTTCTGGGAGGCGTTCGAGGACGAGGTGCCGCGCCTGGGCGACGGCACGGAGATCTACTACGAGGACGTCGACCTCGCCAAGGTGCCCGCGCACCTGCTGCCGACGTTCCGGATCACCGCCGCCGACGGCTCCGTGCTCGCCGAGGGCAAGGACTTCGCCCGGCTGCGCGAGCAGGTGTCCACGCAGGTGCGGGCCACGATCGAGGAGGCCTCCGACGAGCTGCGGCGCACCGGCGTCACCTCCTGGCCGGCCGACCCCGGCCCGGGCGGCCTGCCGCCGCGGATCCCCACCACGCACACCACCGTGCGCCGCGGCAGTGACGTCGTCTCCTTCCCCGCGCTGGTGGACGAGGGCACCGCGGTGGGGTTGCGCACCTTCGCCACCGAGCTGGAGGCCGCCCGGGCGCACCGGGAGGGCACCGTGCGGCTGCTGCTGCTCGTGCTGCCCTCGCCGCTGCGGACCGTGCAGTCCGGCCTGCCCAACGACGCGAAGCTGCTGCTGGCCCGCGCCCCGCACGGCAGCGCCGCCGCCGTGCTCGAGGACTGCCTGCGCGCGGCCGTGGAGGAGCGGCTGGACACAGCTGGCGGCCCGGTGCGCGACGCCGCGGGGTTCGCCCGCCTGAGCGAGCAGGTCGGCCGCGGGCTGCTCTCGAGCACCACCGAGGTCGTCGACCGCGCGCTGCGGGTGCTGCGCTCGGCCGCGCAGGTCGAGCGGGAGCTCTCCCGCACCACCAGCCTCGCGCTGGTGCCCACGCTGGCCGACGTGCGTGAGCAGTTCACCGGCCTGGTGCACGCCGGGTTCGTCACGAAGGCCGGTGCCCGACGGCTGCCGGACCTGCTGCGCTACCTGCAGGGGATCGTGCGGCGCCTGCAGACGGCGCCGGAGAACCCGCAGCGCGACCGGGTGCGGATGGCCGAGTTCGCCCGGGTGCGCGACGAGCACGCCGCGCACCTGCGCCGGGCCGGGGCCGTGGTGCCGCCGGAGCTGGAGCGGGTGAGGTGGATGCTGGAGGAGCTGCGGCTGCAGAAGTTCTCCCAGCCGGTGCCCACCTCGGGTCCCGTCAGCGACGAGCGGATTCTCAAGGCCCTCGCCGAGCTGGGCTGACGCGTCCGGGCCCGCCCACCCAGGCGCGTGATCCGCTGCACTGCAGCGGATGTCCTCTTGCACTCGTGGCCGCAGAGTGCTACCACTGGTGGTGCGGGTACCGGGCGGGGCCCGGACCGCGTGAAACGCAGTCGCATCTGGTGTACGCACTGGAGGTGGTGGTTGTGTTGATGCGCACCGACCCGTTCCGCGAGCTCGACCGCTTCGCCCAGCAGGTGCTGGGCACGACTGCCCGGCCGGCGGCGATGCCGATGGACGCCTGGCGCAGCGGTGACGAGTTCGTGGTGGAGTTCGACCTGCCGGGTGTGGACCCGGCCAGCGTCGAGCTGGACGTGGAGCGCAACGTCCTGACCGTCAAGGCGCAGCGCCCGGTCAACGAGGGCACCGAGGAGATGATCGCGGCCGAGCGCCCGCGCGGCGTGTTCAGCCGGCAGCTCATCCTCGGCGACAACCTCGACACGGAGAAGATCAAGGCCTCCTACCACGCCGGCGTGCTGACGCTGCGCGTGCCGGTGGCCGAGCGGGCCAAGCCGCGTCGCATCGCCGTGGAGACCGTGGAGGACAAGCAGGCCATCGGCGCCTGACGCGCCCTGGCGATCCGCGCCGGAGGTCGTCGTGACCGGACGAGTCGAGGCCGGCCCGTCGCGCGAGCACGAGGCGTTCTGCGAACTGCTCGGCGCGGACCCCGAGTGGGTCCGCGCGGAGTTCGAGGCGCTCGTGGCGGCGGTCTGGCGGGGAGGAGGTGCGCAGGAGGCGGACAGCGGCGTCGACGCCCCCCGGCCCGGTGCCGGGCGCCCGGTGCCGCGCACGCGGCGGCCCGCGCCGCTGCGCCGCG
>NZ_JBBBEM010000145.1:0-3470 GCF_037154035.1 Kineococcus sp. G2
ATGGACACCATCCGCACCCGCGTCGCCCAGCTGATGTCCGGCGCCGCCGGCACCGCACCCAGCGCCATCGAGACCAAGTACGCCCAGCTGGGCGGGGCGGCCGGGTTCCTGGGGGCCGCGACCTCCGCGGAGGGCCCGGCGCAGAACGGCGGGCGCTACCGCCACTACCGGGGCGGCTCGATCTACGCCTCGTCCGCCACCGGCGCGCACGTGCTGACCGGCGCGATCCGCGACGAGTTCGCCCGTCTCGGCTGGGAGGGTTCGCTGGGTTTCCCGCTGCACGACGAGAGCCCGGCGGCCCGCGGCGGGCGCTACCTGCACCTGCAGAAGGGCTCGCTGTACTTCTCGCCCGCCACCGGGGCCCGCGACGTGCGCGGCGACATCCGCGACAAGTGGCAGGCGCTGGGCTGGGAGAACGGCTGGCTGGGCTACCCCACCCAGGGCCACACGCGGACCCCGAACGGCCGCGGCGGGTTCACCCACTTCGAGGGCGGCTCGATCTACTGGTCCGCCGCCACCGGTGCGCGCGCGGTGCGCGGGGCGATCCGCGACGCGTGGGCCCGCACCGGCTGGGAGAACGGCCCGCTGGGCTTCCCCACCACCGACGACACCCGCGTGCCCAGCGGCAAGGGCACGTACACCCACTTCGAGGGCGGCTCGATCTACTGGTCCTCGGCCACCGGCGCCCACGTCGTGCGCAACGCGATCCGCGACCGGTGGGCCTCGCTGGGCTGGGAGAACTCGTACCTCGGGTTCCCCACCAGCGACGAGTACGAGGTCCCGGGGGGTCGCCGCAGCGACTTCTCCGGTGGCAGCATCACCTGGAACCGCAGCACCGGCCAGACGACGGTCCAGCGCCGCTGACCCGCCGAACCACCACCCGAGACGCCGTTCCCCCGGAGGGCACCGTGAACCGTCGCCGTGCAGCGACCGTCCTGACCACCGCCGCCGCCACCCTGGCCGCCGGCCTGATCGCCGCGGGTCCCGCGCAAGCCGGGGAGGTGCGCCCGGTGCCGGCGGACGGCAGCTTCACGTTCTCCGGCCACGGGTACGGCCACGGCATCGGCATGTCCCAGTGGGGTGCGCAGTCCCGGGCGGTGGCGGGGCAGTCGTACCGGCAGATCCTGGACTTCTACTACCCCGGCACCACGGTCGCCTCCCGGGAGAACCGGACGCTGCGGGTGCAGCTGACCGGTTCCAGCGGCCGGAGCGTGACGGTGGCGGCGCCCACGGGTGCGGAGCTGACGATCTCCACGTCCGGGCGGAAGCTGCCCGCGGGCCAGCGCCTGGTCGTCGACGCCGCCGGCGGCCAGCTCGCCGCGCGCGTGGACGGCGCGTGGGGCGAGACGTGGGGCGCCACCACGATCAGCGGGCCGGACGGGGTGCTGCTGGTGCGCCCGGACGGTTCCGCCACCCGCTACGACGGCACGGTGCGGATCGTGCCGGGCGAGACCCTCACCGTCGTCAACGACGTGCCCATGGAGACGTACCTGCGCGGCGTGGTGCCCGCGGAGTCCCCCGCGTCGTGGAACGCGGAGGCGCTGAAGGCGCAGGCGGTCGCGGCCCGCAGCTACGCGCTGTCGGTGCTGCGCCCCACCGCGCAGACCGACATCTGCGACACCACCGCCTGCCAGGTGTACCGGGGGGCGGAGACCCGCGACAGCTCCGGGAAGGTGACGTGGACGCAGCCGGCGTCCACGAACGCGGCCATCGCCGCCACCGCCGGCGAGGTCCGCGCGTACGGCGGGGACGTGGCGTTCACGCAGTTCTCCTCCTCCAACGGCGGCTGGTCGGTGGCGGGTTCGCGCCCGTACCTGCAGGCGCGCGAGGACCCGTTCTCCGCGCCGGGCCGCACCGCCCCCGGTGACACGGTGGCGAACTGGACGACGAGCGTGCCGGCGTCCCGGTTCGCGCCGTCCTGCCCCGCCGGCGGTGCGGTGACCGCGCTGGACGTCACCGGCCGCGACGGCCGCGGCGCCGACGGGGGCCGGGTGGCGACCGTCGTCCTGCACTGCACCACCGGCACGACCTCCCTGACGGGTAACCAGGTGCGCCAGCTCGGCGGTCTGCGCTCGAACTGGTTCACGATCCCCAGCGCGATCCGGGCCGCCCACGCGGACCTGGGCGGGGACGGCGGCCCGCTGGGGCCTGCCGCCACGGGCGAGTACCCGACCCCGGGACGCGTCGGCGCCTACCAGCACTTCCGCCACGGCTCGATCTACGTGTCCCCCAGGACCGGTGCGCACGACGTGCGCGGGGAGCTGCGCCGGCGCTGGGAGGCGCTGGGCTGGGAGAACGGCGTGCTGGGTTTCCCCACCACCGGCGAGGCGCGCACCCCGGACGGGCGCGGCACCTACAACCACTTCGAGGGCGGTTCGATCTACTGGTCGAACGCCACGGGTGCGCAGGACGTGCGCGGGGCGATCCGGGGCCGCTGGGCGCAGCTGGGCTGGGAGAACTCCCCCCTCGGGTTCCCCACCACCGGCGAGCCCCGCACCCCGAACGGGCGCGGCGCCTACAACCACTTCTAGAGCGGTTCGATCTACTGGTCCCATGCTACGGGTGCGCATGACGTCCGCGGGGCGATCCGTGGCCGCTGGGCGCAGCTCGGCTGGGAGAACTCCCCCCTCGGGTTCCCCACCACCGGCGAGACCCGCACCCCGAACGGGCGCGGCGCCTACAACCACTTCCAGAACGGCTCGATCTACTGGTCCCCGGCGACGGGCGCGCACGACGTCCGCGGGGCGATCCACGGCCGCTGGGCGCAGCTCGGCTGGGAGAACTCCCCCCTCGGGTTCCCCACCACCGGCGAGACCCGCACCCCGAACGGGCGCGGCGCCTACAACCACTTCCAGAACGGCTCGATCTACTGGTCCCCGGCGACGGGCGCGCACGACGTCCGCGGGGCGATCCACGGCCGCTGGGCGCAGCTCGGCTGGGAGAACTCCCCCCTCGGGTTCCCCACCACCGGCGAGACCCGCACCCCGAACGGGCGCGGCGCCTACAACCACTTCCAGAACGGCTCGATCTACTGGTCGAGCACCACCGGCGCGCACGCGGTGCGCGGTGCGGTGCGCGACGCGTGGGCCGCGCGCGGCTGGGAGGCCGGGGCCCTCGGGTTCCCCACCGGTGCGCAGCGCACCGTCGGGGACGCCGTGGAGCAGGACTTCCAGGGCGGCACCCTCGTGGTGCGGGCGGACGGGTCCTCGACCGTGCGCCGCTGACCGGGCCACCGGGCGCGGGTACCGAGGGCTGGTGCCCGCGCCCGGTGGGCCGCATGCTGTACCGGTGGCGACCGCGGACCTGGTTCTGGTGGGTGGACTGCTCGCGCTGTTCGTCGTGGTCCTGACCACCACGGCGGTGCGGGCGCTGCGCCGGCACGGGCGGCAGCGGCCCACCGTCCGCGACGACACCCTGCGCGCGGGCCGGGACGCGGAGGTGGACGGCTCCGCGGCGGCGCTGCGCGCCAT
>NZ_JBBBEM010000146.1:0-3538 GCF_037154035.1 Kineococcus sp. G2
TGCTGTACCGGTGGCGACCGCGGACCTGGTTCTGGTGGGTGGACTGCTCGCGCTGTTCGTCGTGGTCCTGACCACCACGGCGGTGCGGGCGCTGCGCCGGCACGGGCGGCAGCGGCCCACCGTCCGCGACGACACCCTGCGCGCGGGCCGGGACGCGGAGGTGGACGGCTCCGCGGCGGCGCTGCGCGCCATGGGCACCAACGCCTGGATGCGCCCCGGCGGCGGCGGGTTCTAGGGTCGCCGGCGCGGCGACGAGCCGCTGCACGTCCTCGCGGATCCGGCGGGGCACCCCTTCCGCCCCCACGCCCACCCCGACGGGCCGACCGACTGACCGGTACCCGTCACCGGTCGGGCTCCGCGGTCCTGCCGATGTCGTGGCGTTGCCCTGCTCACCGAGCGGTAGGCACTGCGTCGGCGTCGACGGCCCGCGTCCCGGTACCGCCAGGTGTCAGCGGCGCTTCGCCGTGTCGGCCAGCACCGACCGCGCAGCTCGATCGGCCCGGCGGTACGCCAGCACCAGGAACACCATCAGCAGCACCGTCCCGCCGATCCCGGCAGCACTGCTGACCACCTCAGCCGCGCTGGCGGGCGCGAGCGTGACGCCGAGCACACCGACTGGGAAGACCACCAGCGAGGAGCCCGATCCCAGCCGGGACAGCGGCCAGGACGCCGCGTGTCCTGCCTGCCACGCGGCCGCTGAGGCGGTGGTGTTCCCCGAGCGCATCCCGATCCACGCGTTGGGCCCCAGCCGAGCCATGCGCGCTGGGCGCAGCTGCCACCCGGTGTACAGCGACAGCAGCGCCAGCACCAGCAAGGGCACCGCGTGCGGCCAACTGCTCACGCGCTCCACCGTACTCACCACTGAGGCTTTGTCAGTAGCGGTTCTCCAGCCAGCTCAGGACCGAGGCCGTGGCGACGATCGCGGTGATGCGCCACGGGCACAGGCTGACGCGGCGTAGCGCCCGCCAGCGCGTCTTGAGGTGGGCGATACCGTGCTCGACGAAGGCGCGTTCGGCGTTGACGTAGGAGTTCCAGCCCCGTGTGCTGCGGTCGAGAACCTGCCCGCCCTTGGGGCGCCGGACCGGCACTCGGATGCCGGCCCCGGCGCCGGTGTAGGCCTTGTCGGCCAGGGTGGGGACGCCGTGACGAGCCGCGCGATAAAGCGCCGGCAGGGCGTGGATACGCGCTGCGGTCAGGTCGTGGGTGTAGCCCGGCTCGACGGGTGAGACCCACAACGGCCGCCCGTCGGGGTCGGTGAGGACCTGGACGAGCCCGCCGTGGTGGCGGTGCTTTCCGGAGTACCAACGATCCCGCTGACCAGTCCGGTCGTAGACGCGGTCGGTCTCGATGAGGGTGCCGTCCAGCAGCAAGTGCTCCGTTCCTGCACTGACCGCCTCCGCGACGACCTCGGGCAGCTCGGGTGCCTGGGCGGCGAGCACGTCGAGAGCTTCATGCAGGTATCGGTAGGCGCTGGAGAGGCTGACGGTGTTGTCGCGGGCCAGGTCAGCGACCGCGGCGCGCTGGCGCATGAACCGCAGCAGCAGGACCGCTTGGGCGAAGCAGCCCAGCACTCGACGTCCGCGGCGGGTGCCGATACGGGCGCGGTAGGCGAACAGCAGCCGGGCAACGGCCTGGGCGAGGCTGCGGGAGACGTCGAGGCTGGCACGATAGGAGAGCACGTAGGGTCCTGACGGGCATGGCGGTTGAGCTTGGTCGCCACCATCGTGACCGGCCAGGCCCTACGTGCCCCAACGCCTTCGATTGCGGGACGCAGCGGTCACTCACACCGTTACTGACAAAGGCCCACTGCTCGTCAGCAGGATGGAAAAAGCTCATTGAGAGGGCAACATTCGAACCAATTTCTGGTTCACGCGCAAGACCCCTCACCAGGCCCCGTCCACCAGTACCTCATCCCCATCACGACGTCGTCACGGGTGAACCGCGGAGCACCCGCCGCCACCATCTCCTCCCCTAACGCTTGCAGCATTGTCATCTTGGACCGCAGCTCTTCCAACCAGGCACGGTACGCCCGCGCAGGGATAACCGTTGCGGGCTTGCCTCGCCACCTTCACTAGGATCGCGTTGATTTACCACCGTCGGAGCCAGCAGCGAGCACGCGGTGCCTGACGCCCATCGATTCCGAGCACTCCTGCGTACCGCCCATGCGGCGTGAGCGCTCGTACCGACGAGACTCACCTGACGCGAGCAACCCCGTCCCTCTCATCACTGACACCCCGCTGTTTCCCCCAAGACCTCACCGACCTGCCATAGCATCTGCCCTGCAGACCCACACGGAGCAACAGGAGCACGATGAGCAGCAACGGCGGCGCTGGTAGTAGCGGCGGAAGTAGTGGTGGAGGCAGTGGGCCCGCCGGCGGTTCAGGCTCGAGTGATTCTCGCTGGACACGAGCTACCACCGTCATGACGTGTCTGGCGGCTCTTTTTGGGTTAGGCACCGCGGGATTGGGGTTGTTTGCGAACCAAGTATCGGATGATCGAAATGAAGTGCAGGTTGCAGCCACCGATCTGCGCGGTCAGGTGGATGCCCTATCCCAAAACGTTAAAGATCTGGGGGCCGAACGCGACGGACTACAAGCTCAGCTTGGCGCGGCCGAGGATCGGATTGACCAATTGAATAACGCTCTGGCAGCAGCCGGCGCAAAGCCCCCCACTCAGACCGATGGCGATCAAGTTGTTGTCAGACGCGAAGGTCAGCTGGCTTTCGTGAGCGGCGTGACCGACTGGACTGACTTGGACGACGCGCGCGATCCACAGTGGGGCCGGAATAGCGATTCAGTGGGAAACGAGAAGGGCGACCTCCAGAATTACGCTCCTGACGAGACCTCCCGGCTCCAAATTGGCCGTAATGCAAAGATTGCCCCGCAGGGCTATACCGAGCAGGCGACTTATGAGCAATGCCGCACGAACACCACATATGTAACTGGATTTGTATCAATCACATCAGCTGAGGTCGGCCGAGTGTACTGCTTCTACACTTCGGAAGGTAGGTACGCTTCGGGCGTCATAACAGAAATGAATAGTAGTCGCCTGGTGTTTGACATGAGAGTTTATGAGCCGACTAGCTAGTAACCGGCCTCATTGAGCCTTTGTCAGTAGTGGTTGGTCGCTACTGACGAAGGCTCACTGTGCCGGGCACCCGGAACGCCGGCCACACCGCAGGCAGGACACGGTGCGCGCACGACCGGCGACGTGGGACGGCGCCCCGTTGAGCGCGGTGCTCGTCTTCGTCGTGGTGGCCGTCGCAGCCAGTCAGGTCGATGCTGTGCGCGATGTTGCCGCCCTCTGGTGGGGTGTGGGCCTGCTGCTGCTCCGGGTGGCCGCTCCCCTCGCCGCCGGTCACCGGCGGCGCCGGCGCGCCCAGCAGTGACCCTGCGAGGTGGGCGGCCCGTCGTCTCGCCGACCAGCCGGGTAGGGCCAACCCGTCGCGGACGGCGGTACGCGACTTCACGGTCATCCCGCGCAGACATCGCGCGGTCCTGCTTGATATGTGGGTGATCGGGGGCCAGTCTCCGGTCTG
>NZ_JBBBEM010000147.1:0-4411 GCF_037154035.1 Kineococcus sp. G2
CGGATGGTGGGCTGGGCCAGGGTGACCCGCTCACCCCCGGCGGACTCGATGGACCCGGTGGACTCCGACTGCGCGCCGCCGGTGCTGCGCAGCAGCACGGCCGCGTCCCCGGTGGCCGTCGCGCCGGCGAGCTCGTCGGCGGGGCTGCGGCCGGCGTCGACGACGTGAAGCTCGGCGTGCGCGACGTCGGCGGCGGGCACGCGCACCTCGACGGTGGAGCGCCGGCCCAGCGAGCCGACCCACAGCGGGTCGGAGCCGGTGACGCGGCTGCCGGCCTCCGCGGTGCCCGGGTCGGCGCCGTCGTCGTTCAGGGCCAGCTCGACCCACTCCGACCAGGTGCCGTCGGTGCGGGTGCGCACCGCGACCGACTCGGCGGCGGTGCCGCGCGGGAAGGTGACGCCGACCATCTGGCCGCCGTCCACCTCGACGCTGACGACGCTGAGCGCGGGAGCCGCGCGCAGCGTGCGGGCGGCCGCACCGCGCGGTGCGGGCACGGCAGCACCGGCGGTGGTGCTGGGGTGCTGCGCCAGCGGGTAGGCGGTCGTGGAGCCGCCGACCTGCACCGCGCCGGTGCTCAGGGCGGTGGCGGCCGCGGCCGGGCGGGCGCCCGTGCCGCTCAGGCAGGCCAGGACGGACAGCGCCCCGGCCCCCCCGCCGGCACGCAGCAGGGAACGTCGCGAGAAGCCCCCGGTCGTCCCGGTCTTCTCCTGGGCAGTCGCGGTCCACCGCATGACAACTCGGTCCTTCGCTCGACGACAGAGGCGGTCCACCCACACGGGTCAACGCACGTCACGGGCATCGGCACCTGACGGCTGGGGCTTGAGCGGGGACCGGCATCACCGCTCACCCTGACGGAGCGACTGCTGATGCTCAAGGTGCCTCAGAGAACGAGTCGGTAACAAAAGCGCCATCGACTACTCACTATGAGTGACGAAGCGTTCGGCCGCCCGGGTGACCGGGTGACCGGGGGACCCCCGGACAGCACGGCGCCCCGGGCGCTCGGCAGCGCCCGGGGCGGTGGGTGGACCGGTGCGCGGACCGGTGGGGGAGCGTTCAGCGCTGGCGCACGACCCCGAGCCGGTCGGTGGTCAGGCCGGGGAAGACCGACGACAGGCTCCCGGCGCCCAGGCGCTTCTGCAGCACCTCGGCGATGATCGCCCGGTAGTCCGTCGTGCCCGGCAGGTCCCCGTCCAGCAGGCGCTCCGGGGCCAGGCCCGGCCAGCGCCCGTGCACCCGCCCGCCCACCACGCCGCCGCCCAGCAGCAGCACCGCGTTGCCGTGCCCGTGGTCCAGCCCCCACGAGGCGTTCTCCTGCACCCGGCGGCCGAACTCCGACAGCGTCATGATCGTCGTGCTGGCGAACTTCGGCCCCAGGTCCGTCGCGAACGCCGCCAGCGCCGCGGACAGCTCCGTCAGCTTGTCGAACATCCAGCCGTGGTCCACGTGCCCGAAGTTCGCGTGCATGTCCCAGTCGCCGTAGTCCACCGTCAGCACCTGCACCGGCGCCCCCGAGCGCAGCAGCGCCGCCCCCTGCGCCAGCGACTTCCCCAGCGCGGTCGCCGGGTACGTCACCGTCGGGGCGGTCGCGGCGCCCGCGTAGCCGGCGACCTCCTCCATCGCGTCCAGCAGCGCGTTCGCCGGGGCCGCGGCCACCGCCGGCGCGTTGACGTGCATGCGCCGCAGGCCCGCGTGCCACAGGGGCCGGTCCGTGCCCGGGCCCACCAGGGCGAAGTCCTTCATCGACTGCATCGTCGTCTCCTGGTGCGGGCCCGCGAACGCCGGCGGCGCCTGCACCCCCACCTGCACGGCGTTCAGCAGCCCGCCGTCGCCCGTCACGCCCAGGGTGCGGTCGATCCAGCCCGTGCGCAGCGACGTGCCCGGCGCGGCCCGCTCCATCTCCTGCATGGCGGCGAAGTGCGAGCGCGACGGGCTGCCCTGCCCCACGGCGTGCACCGCGCCGAAGGTGCCCGAGCGCCAGAACGGCATCAGCGGCGCCATCGCCGGGTGCAGGCCGAACGTGTCGTCCAGCTTCAGCAGCGTCGAGGCCGGCACCGCCACGTTCGGGCGCGCCGCGTAGTACGCCGGGTCGCCGCCGGGCACCACCACCGACAGGCCGTCGAAACCGCCGTGCAGGGACAGCACCACCAGCGTCTCGCCGGTCCAGCCGGGCGCGGCGTAGGAGACCTGGGTGGACACGTCGCCCACCGTGAAGGCCGTCGTGCCGGCGGCCGCGGCGCCCAGGGCGGCCTTGAGCACGCCGCGCCGCGACACGCGCGCGGCCGCGACGGACCCCTCCTGGCAGGAGCAGCGGTCGGCCGGGCGGTCGGTGCGGGAGGTCACGGGACTGCTCACCTCTTCGAGAAGGTCGGGGTGTCGAGGACGAAGGCGGCCAGGTACGGGAAGCCCCAGCCCAGCCACGGCTCACGGGGGTCCAGGCGCTCGTCGGCGCGGCGCTCCAGGTACAGCAGGACCCCCGCCCGCTCGTCGGCGGTGATCGGGGAGTGCACGAGGCGCTCGGCCATCGCGTCCACCAGCGCGCCCCACGTGGCCGGCAGGGCCTGCGGCAGCAGCTGCCGCGCCGGCGTCCACGTCAGGTCCGGCGGGTACCAGGCGGCGGCGAAGTCCATGTGCCGGTTCCAGCGCTGCAGGGTCGCGTTGGGGGACTGCCACGCCGCCGCGGTGTCCGGGTAGCCGTCCGGCGCACCCCAGGCCAGCGGCGCGTGCCCGGCGTCCGAGGGCATCCAGTACAGCCGCTCGATCCCCTGCGTGCCCGAGCGCTCGGGCGCGACGCCCAGGGCGCGCAGCGTCGAGACGAAGTCCTCCTGCGGCGTCTTGTACTTCTGGCCGGCCGAGTCCCAGAACTCCGGGGCGCTGAACAGCGTCCACAGCACCGCGCGGATCGAGGCGCCCGTGGCCGTCCACGTCTGCGCCATGCGCTCCACCAGCGACGCCGGCGGCTCGTCGGCCACGAACCGCACCGCCAGGCGGCGGCTGACCCGCCGCGCCGTGGCCGGGTGCAGCGCCAGGTACCGCAGGTACCGCTCCGCCCAGCCCAGGCCCTCGTGCGGGGCGTGCGCCGGCCAGGAGAAGCCGAACGCCGTGCCGCCGCCGCTGTCGTGGCGGGCCGCGTCGAAGGTGAACAGGCCGTCCGCACCCACCGCCAGGCCCGTCAGCAGCCGCGCGCCCGCCTTCACGTCCGCCTCGGTGTAGCCGGCGTCCACGCCGACGGTGTGCAGCTCCAGCAGCTCACGGGCGTAGTTCTCGTTGGGGTGGGCCGCGCTGGAGCTGGTGTTGTCCAGGTACAGCAGCATCGACGGGCTCTTCGCCGACTCCACGAGCAGGTCCGCGAACGAGCCGAGCGCGTGCCGGCGGATCGTGCGGTCGTAGTCGGCGCGGTTGTCCCACACCTCCGAGGACGGGCAGGTGACGTGCAGCAGGTTGTTCCAGACGTCGACGACGACCTCCAGCAGCTGCCGCTCGCTCCAGACCTGGCGCAGCAGCGTGACGCGGCCCACCTCGAACATGAGGTCCCACTCCACCGACCAGTAGCCGGCGGCGTGCACCTCCGCGGTGGACCTCTTGTAGCGCTGGAAGCGGCCGACGTACTCATCGCACACCCGGTCCGCGACCGTCTCCGGCGCCAGCTGCGCCTCCAGCCACGCCTTCGTGCCCACCGCGGCGATCGCGTCGAGGTCCTGCGGGCGTGGGCCCCACGTGGCCCGTCGCAGCAGGTGCAGCTGGGCGGCGGGGGTGCTGGGGAAGAGGCGGTCGGCGGGGGCGGCCTTGCGCCGCCCCCGCGCGACGCGGGGCGCGGAGGACGAGGGAGCGGTGGGCACGCCACCGTCTCGGCAGTCGATCTCCGCGGCTTGAGCCGTCCGGGTGAGGGTCCCTCAGGTCAGCGCACGGTCAGGCGCCCGTCGCGCGCCCTCCAGGTGATGCTGCCGCCGGTGAAGTCGCTGCGGCGACCACCGGGGACGTCGTACTCGTCGCTGCGGGGGTAGCCCAGCCGGGAGTTCTCCCAGCCCAGCGAGGCCCACCGGTCCCGGATGGCGCCGAACACCACGTGCGCCCCCGTGCGCGGGGAGAAGTAGATCGAGCCGCCCTGGAAGTGGGTGAACGCCCCGCCGGGCAGGAGCACCTCGTCGGTCAGGGGGTAGCCCAGGAAGGAGTTCTCCCAGCCCAGCGAGGCGTACTTCTCCCGGATCAGGCCGTACACCGCGTGCGTGCCCGTCGCGGGGTGCGAGTAGATCGAGCCCGCCTGGTAGTGCCGGTAGCGGCCGCCGTCGCGCGCCGGCCCCTCCGCCCGCGTGGGGTTCCCCAGGTAGCCGCTGCCCAGCTGGGCGTACTTGGTGTCCACGGCGCTGAGGCCACCGGACATCAGCTGGGCGACGCGGGTGCGGATGGTGTCCAT
>NZ_JBBBEM010000148.1:0-3366 GCF_037154035.1 Kineococcus sp. G2
TGGGTACAGCGGAAAGGCTTGGTCGCCTCCATCGTCCCCGACCAGATCCTGTGTGCCCCGAATCCTTCGCTCGCCACTGCGAACGATCGGGCCCGGCAGGCTGTGTTGGATGACGTCCGCGATGGGGTTCATCTCCAGCTCACGCGACTGCCGGCCCGCCCTCTTCGGCGATGACGGGCCACAACGTGGCGACGACGCGCTCGGCGAAGTCGGCTGGCACTTCGCGACCGTACCGATTGAAGTCGGCGAAGTAGCTGCCGAAGCACAGACTCACGATCATGTCCACGTCCACGTCCTCGTGCACGGCGCCCCTTCGTTGGAGCTCGATGAGCACCTCGGAGAGTTCCTGGCACCGTGGCTGGTTGCCCTGCTCCCTCATCTGCGCGTGCAGGCCCGGCTCGCGCTCCGCTTCGGCCATGAAGTTGCCGTGCAGGGTCATCGCGCGAGGGTTGTGGAAGCGTGGATCTATCCGACGTACCGCCTCGACCACTGCTTCTCGTGGGGTGAGGTCATCGAGGTCCAGGCGCGGGTACGCCTCGCGTTGCTTGCGCAACCCGTGTTGCAGGGCTTCGACGACCAGCTCGTACTTGTTCGACCATCGCCGGTACAGCGTCGGACGTGTCACGCCGGCATCGGCGACGATGTCGCCGATCGTCATCGACGAGTAGCCCTTCGTCGCGAGCAGCATGCGCGTCGATTCGATGATCGCCTCCTCGATGGCCGGGTCGCGTGGGCGGCCACCGGTGCTCGTCGGCGTCTCTGCTCTGCTGCTCTTGCCGGACATCCCGGTCCTCTCGTGGTCTCGTCCCGTTCCGTTACAGGCCTTGACTGTAACGCGGGCGCGTCGCTACTGTCCCCGCATCGGCTTTCGTTACAGGTAGTAACTGTAACGGAAGTCGATGACATCCCCTCCGACCGAAGGAACCTCCCGTGACAGCGACCCCCGATGGGTACGTGACCGTCCTCTGGGACGCGAAGGCCAAGCCCGGCCGGGAAAGCGACCTCAAGGCGTTCATCGCGGCCGCCGTCACGCCGTCCCGTGACGACGCCGGCAACATCGACTACGAGGCCCACGAGGTGGAAGGCCAGCCCGGCGCGTTCGTGGTCTACGAGCGCTGGGAGAGCCGTGCTCTCCTGGACGCCCACCTCGGTGCACCGCGAATGGCGGCGCTCGTGCCGGAGATGCTCGAGCTGATCGACGGGTCCATCGAGGACGGCATCCGCTTGCTGCGTCCCTTCCGGCCCACGGCCTGAACCGAAGAGCCACGAGAACCTGGAAAGGCGAGAAGACGAATGACGACAACTCTCATCACCGGCGGGAACCGCGGACTCGGCTACGAGGTCGCCCGTCGTCTGATCGGTGCAGGCCAGGCCGTCTGGATCGGTGCCCGTGACGCGGCCGGCGGACAGGAAGCGGCCGACCGCCTCGGCGCCCGTTTCGTGCCGTTGGACGTGACGGACGACGGGTCCGTCGAGGCCGCCGTTGCCAGGGTACGAGCACAGGTGGGGCACTTGGATGTCCTCATCAACAACGCGGGCATCCTCGGTGAGGTGGCAGCGCCCGAGGACATGACTGCCGATCAGGTGCGCGACGTGTACGAGACCAATGTGTTCGGGCTCGTTCGAGTCACACGTGCCTTCCTCCCGCTGCTCCGGAAGGGGACCGACCCCTCGGTGATCAACGTCACCAGCGGCATGGGGTCGTTCACGCTGACACACGATCCTGCGCGCGTGGAATCGCAGTACACGCTCGCGGCGTACGGCTCCTCCAAGAGCGCAGTCACGATGCTCACCACGCAGTACGCGAAGACGATCCCGGACGTCCGGTTCAACGCGGTCGATCCCGGGCAGACGGCGACGGACTTCACCGGCCACGTCGGGCAGAGCGTCGCAGAAGGGGCCGAGGCGGCGGTGCGCATCGCCACTCTCGGCCCGGCGACACCGACCGGAACCGTGACCGACCGGGTCGGCGTTCTGCCGTGGTGAACGGACGGCTCCGGCGTCGAGGCGATGCTGAGACCCAGCGCGCCGCGACGCTGGAGCTGTTCTACGACCTCGTGTTCGTCTTCGCGATCACTCAGGTCTCGCACCTCCTCCTGGGTCACCTCACCTGGGCGGGAGCCGGCCAGGCAGCGATCGTCCTGCTCGCAGTGTGGTGGTCGTGGAACTACACGACCTGGGCCACGAACGAGCTCGACCCGGAGACCAATCCCGTCCGCCTCCTGCTGATCGCTCTCATGCTCGGAAGCCTGCTGGTGGCGATCGCTGTCCCGCACGCCTTCGGTGACCGGGGCCTCCTCTTCGCTGTCGCCTACCTCGCGATCCAGGTCGGTCGCCACGTCTTCCTCACGTTCGTGGCGGCCGACCGCGGCAGCATCGAGCGGGAGCAGGCCGGACGCATTCTCGTCTGGTTCCTGATGGCCGGCGTGTTCTGGATCGCCGGCGGGCTGGTCGAAGGCAGCTCGAGAGCAGGGCTGTGGTTGCTCGCGCTCACCCTCGACTACACCGCTCCACGAATCCTCTTCCCGCTTCCCGGCCGGCCGCGGCTAGCGGCGGGCTCGTGGCGCCTCGCCACCGGCCACTTCGCCGAGCGATTCGGACTGATCGTGATCGCCGCCATCGGCGAGACGATCATCCTGACCGGGGCGACCACTGCCGGACGTGAACTGGATGCAGGAACCGTGGCAGCCTTCATCGGCGCGTTTGCCGGATCGGCAGCACTCTGGTGGCTGTACTTCACCTCCACCCGGGAACTCAGCGAGCGTTCCCTCGACGGTGAAGCGAGTCGCACCGGTCGGGCGCGGGACATCTACACGTACGGGCACGTGTTGATCGTCGCCGGGATCATCCTGGTGGCCGTGGGTGACGAACTCGTCATCGCGCACCCGCTGGACCCTTTGGGGAGTGCACAGCTGACCGCTGTCGTCGCCGGGCCAGTCCTCTTCCTTCTTGCACAACTCGCTCTGCAACTGCGGGCGACGCGTCGCCTGGGATGCACCCGCTTGGCCGCGATCCTCGCGTGCGTGTCGCTGGGTCTGCTTGGTGGCTCCCTCCCTGCACTGCTGGTCGGGGCAGCGCTTGTCGCGGTGCTCATCGCCGTGGCGCTGCGCGACCAGGTCGGCCGGTGCACGACGCACGAGGTGAGCGGCGACGGAGCAGGATCCAGGACCGAATCTCAGCGGGATCGTGCATGAGGGGGAGCTGCCCGTCGACACCGGAGCCTTGTCGTTCCGCTGTGGGTGGGATGAGGCAATGAGGCTTCGTCAGTAGCGGGGTGAAGCTGCGGATGACCAGGGCAGCGAAACCATCGGGGCGCCGGATCTGCTCGGGGACGATGGAGGCGACCAAGCCTTTCCGCTGTACCCA
>NZ_JBBBEM010000149.1:0-3117 GCF_037154035.1 Kineococcus sp. G2
AGCCACCCACTTCATCGGCCCTCACCAGCAGGACCTGAACCCTTCCGATGCATCGATTGGGTGAATGCTCCTTCTGCCGGCGACGAGGAGCTCGAGAGATCCTCCTGGCGGCCCTGATGACCAGGGCGTGCCGATCCAGCTCCTACAGGAGCGCCCTGGTCATTACATCCTGCGCGGGCAGGGCCCTCCCAACAGTCCATCGGATCTGATGATCACAGATCGATGAGACGATCACGACTCGAAGAGGCGGCGCAGCATCACCTTCAGACTGATCTCGAGGGCTGCCCTTCGGCAGCACGTCAGATCACGCATCCACTGAGTGACTGTTTCAGATGTGTGCTGAGGGCTGCGCCGTCCTGGTCAGCCGGCGCAGCGTCATCCGCACGTAGGCGACCTCGACCACGGTGATCGCCGTGCCCATCAGCCGTTCGAAGTCGCGGGCCAAGCGGCGTGCCCGGCTGATCCAGGCGAAGAAGCGCTCCACCACCCAGCGCCGGGGCAGGACGTGGAAGCCGACGCTACCGGGCCGGCGACTGATCACCGTGGCGGTGATGCCCAGCTCGGCGGCACGATCGGTGAAGCTCCGGCGGAAGCCTTGATCGCACCAGACCTGACGCAGGTCCGGGAACTGCTCGGACAGCTCGCCCAGCAGGTCAGTGCCGCCGGCGGTCTCGCTGATCACCCCACCGGTGATCTGCACCGCGAGCAGGTTGCCCTCGGTGTCCACGGCGGTCATCCGCTTGCATCCGTTGACCCTCTTGCCCGCGTCGTAGGAGCGCCCGCGGCCTGCTTCGCTGCTGCGGACGGACTGGGAGTCGATGACGAAGGCCGTCGCCGCGACGGTGCGCCTTTTCCCAGGCGATCCAGCACCCGCACCTCATCGACCATCTTCTGCCAGCTGCTGTCGCCTTCCAGGCGGCGCATCCACCGGTAGCACGTCTCCCAGGCGGGCAGGTCGTGCGGCATCGCCCGCCACTTCGCCTCGTTGTCGATCACGTAGAAGATCCCGTTGAGCACCTCGCGCAGGTCCTGGCGGGGTCTGCCCATTCGTCCCTGCTTCGGCAGCAGTGGCTCGATCAGCTCCCACTCCGCATCGCTGAGGTCGGAGGGGTACGCCTTGCGGTCGACAGCCACGGCGCCAGCGTGGCCCACCTGCAGCGACATCTGAAACAGTCACTGAGAGCCGTTACCTGCTCCTCCAGCGACCCGAGTGACCGAACATCCGTATCGCTATGCTCACACTATGTCATTCAGCGTCCTCCTCCTCGCGGACACCATCCTGGAGTCCGTGGCAGCCTCGGTGCGAGCTCTGGCGGACGCCATCGACGTCGCGGAAGCGTCCGGCGTAGAACTCGACGTGGTCGTCCTCAACGCATCTCCACGCGACGACGTCGCGAGGTTCCTCGCCGGTGTGGAGGGCGCCTCGGTGATCCACGCCCCCGGAGCAGGACGCCCCGAAGCGCTGCGAGCAGGAGTACAGGCGACGAACGGGGACTGGCTGTGGATCGGCGGGACCGAGAGCGCACCGTCCTCGAACGCCATAGCGACCCTCCTCTCGTCCGCCGCCCGGTCGGGGAGGGCGAGCTTCGCCTCACCCGCTGACCCGGCGCCGTACGCGGTGGTAGCAGGTGCTTCGGCTCGCACGCTCGTCGAGTCCCTGCCGGACGAGCCGGTTGACGATCCGGTGCGGCGACTCATCCACGCCGCCATTCAGCACGCCGGAACAGCCCCAGCACACGTGAGCGAGGCTGGAGTGCTCCGGGTGGAGGCACGACGAACGACGCGCGACTTCGGTGCCACCGTAGCCGGCCCAGGAACCGTGCTGGTCGGGCCCGCGACCTACAGCGCTCGCGGCACGCTGGCACTGACCTACGAGCCCCTCGAGCAGATCGAGATCGGAGGTTACTGCTCGATCGCTAACGAGGTCCGGATCCTGCTGCCCAACGGCCGCTGGTACGGGCCTGACGGTGAGGAACTCGACGTGGCACCTCGGGGCCGTCACAGGATGGATGCTGCATCGACCTTTCCCATGGGGATCCTGGTACCCGACGAGCCCTACGATGAGCCAGCGAGCGATACTCGAGGTGAACGTCTCCGCATCGCAGACGACGTCTGGGTGGGTTACGGCGCCACGATTCTCGGCCAGGTCAACGTGGGGCCAGGCTCCATCATCGGAGCAAGATCACTCGTCCTCCGAGACGTGCCGCCTTACACAGTTGTGGGTGGAGTGCCGGCCCGAGAACTGCGCCGGCGGTTCGCGGACGACGTCATCGAGCGCCTGCTCGCCATCCGCTGGTGGGAGTGGCCTGAGGACGTGGTTCGAGGCGCGCACGACTGGTTCCGCGGACCCGTCGAGGGCTTCATCCGTCACTTCGATGTCTCCATGGACGCCAGCGGCGCCTCGGGAACCGTCTCGGTGGACGATTCGCAAGATGATGGTTCGACCCACTGAGCGAGTCGATCTCGTGGCGCGGAGGTCACCGCGGACCAGACCGACACTGCCGCCACTCCGCAGCGAGGCCGCTCGGAGAACGACTCGATGGTGCGCGCCGACTCCTACTCCGGACCGATCACTGGTGCCCGGTGGAATTGCGCAATGATTACTGCCCGTTGCAGAAGTTGGTCTGAGGCTCTGGCGTGTCGCGCTGCGCCAGGCGCAGCCTGGTCGACATGGCCACCGACGCCAGTGCCCGGCCTCGTCAGCTGATCACCGATAAGCTGTGGGAGCTGCTCGAGCCGCTCATCCCACCGCCGCCACCGGCACCGCGTGGGCGCACCGGCCGCCCTCGCCACGAGGACCGGGCGGTGCTCGAGGACATCGTCTTCGTGCTCAGCACCGGCATCGGTTGGGCCAAGCTGCCCCTAGAGCTGGGTTACGGATCGGGCTGGACGTGCTGGCGGCGCCTGCGCCAGTGGCAGGAGGTCGGCGTGTGAGACGAGCTGCACGGCGCCGTGCTCGACCGTCTGGGCCGGCAGGGCGGCAGGGCCTGCTGGACTGGTTCCGGGCCAGCACTGGCTCCGTCAGCGTCCGCGCGAAAAGAGGGGCGCACTGACTGGGCGCAATCCCACCGACAGATGAAGCGTCACGGCTTCTCTGCCGTCTTCATGTGGGGCACG
>NZ_JBBBEM010000150.1:0-1849 GCF_037154035.1 Kineococcus sp. G2
CAACTGGGGGTGCAGGGGGATGTAGCGGTCGTCCAGGAGTTTGCCGACCGGGACGTGCAGCCAGTGCCCGGCGCCGATCTGGCGGACGGCGTCGCGGCGTAGCCGGGTGAACTCTCCGACGCGCAGCCCGGTGCGGATGAGGACTTCGCAGACGACCCGGCCTGAGGGGCGCTTCAAGCTCTGCGCGGCGCGTAGGAACTTCGCCGCGTCGGCTGGGGGCACCTCCCGCTTGCGGGGGACGTCGAGGGCCTTCGGCAGGGGTTTTTCCTGCCGGGGCAGGTCGCCGAAGAGGATGGGGACAGTGGGCGGGGCCTCGGGCCAGCCCCAGTCGTGGATGCGGATGAAGAAGGTCCGCAGGTTGCCCAGACGGTGGGCTCGGGTGTTGACGGTGACGGGCCGGTCTCGCTGCCCGGTGCGCGCAGCCAGCCAGGGCTTGTAGTCCTCGACGTGGGATCGGCGGACGTCGGCCAGGCGGGTGACCTCGGAGTGCTGCTGGATGAGGAACTGCGCGAAGCAGCGCAGGGCCTGGTCAGCATTGCGGATGGTCGCCGGGCGCAGCGTGGTGGTGATCTGAACCAGGTAAGTGCGCATCGGTGCGGCCAGTTGCGCTGCGGCGTTGTCGATCTCATCCCAGGTAAGGAACAGGTCCTGAGTGCTCATCGTTGATTCCGCAGCGGCGAGGTGATCGAGCGGACCGAGGTCGAGGCGGGGTGGGCGCTGAAGGTCTGGGCGTCGATGGCTTCGGCGGCGCGCCGGTACTGCCCGGCCAGCCAGTCATCGCCCAGGTGCAGGTAGATGCGGGTGGATTCGATGGAGGCGTGCCCGGCCTGGGCCTGGATCGCCTCCAAGGCCATGCCTGCTTCGCGCAGTCGGGTCAGGCAGGTGTGCCGCAACTGGTGGCAGGTCGCGTGCGGCAGCCCGGCGCGGCGGCGAGCCCCGTCGAGAACCTCATCGAGCCCGGAAGCGGACAGGGGGCGCCCGCGGCGTGGGCCTTTGAGGACGCAGAAGACGTGACCGTGCCCGAGCCGGTCTGCTTCAGCCGGTCGCTCCAGGGCGAGGTAGTCGGCCAGGGCGGTGAAGAATCTTCGGGAGATCGGGACCTGGCGTTGGTGCCCGCCTTTGCCCTCGGCGATGAACACCTGTCGTTGCCCGACGTGCAGGTCCTCCATGCGCAGGCGCAGGACCTCGCAACGGCGCAAGCCGCCCAGCAGCATCGCGGCGACCATGGCCCGGTCGCGGTGGGTGCGCAGCGCGTTGGTCAGGGCGTCGGCTTCGTCCGGGTTCAAGATGGTCGGCAGGGTGCGCGCCGAACGGATCAGTGGGGTTCCGGCGCCGCGGCTACTGCCGGGTCGGTCGCGTTCGCGGCGGGTCGGCAGGCCCCGGGGGACGGGGTTGGCAGTGACGTCGCCGCGGGCCAGGAGGAAGGCGTAGAGGCCGTAGACGCTGGACAGGCGCCGGCGCACGGTTCGGGCGCTGACCGCTCCGGCGGCGTCGTCGGTGACGGCGATCACCGGGCTGGCGACAGTGTCCGCGCCGGCGCGTTGGGCGGTGATGAACGCCAGCACGTCGGCGGCGGTCACCTCGGCCGGCGCCTTCGCGATCAGGGTGAAGAACACCTTCAGGTCGTAGCCGGCGGCCAGGACACTGTTGGGCCTGCAGCGGGCGGTGAGGAAGTCGAGGTAGGCATCCAGCCACGGCTCGCCCAGCCGGACGGCGGGCAGCCCGGAGGGCGTCAGGGGCTGGGTCAGTCGCAGGTGGTGTGCGGTCATGAGGGTGCCTCCACGCTGAGGACGATGAGCCGGTCAGGCTCAGACCGGAGACTGGCCCCCGATCACCCACATATCAAGCA
>NZ_JBBBEM010000151.1:0-1200 GCF_037154035.1 Kineococcus sp. G2
AGCCACCCACTTCATCGGCCCTCACCAGCAGGACCTGAACCTCACGGTGTGCTCCAATCGGGTGACGCGCCCCACGACCCCGACGGAGCCTTCGTGAGCACTCCCCTGCTGAGCGCCTGCCTGATCGTGCGCGACGAGGCTCACCGCCTCGAGGTCTGCCTGGACGCGCTGGACGGTCTCGTTGACGAGATCGTCGTGCACGACACCGGCTCCACCGACGGCACCGTGGACCTGCTGCACCGGCGGGACGTGGCGCTGGTCGAGGGCGGGTGGAGCGACGACTTCGCCGCGGCCCGCAACACGGCGCTGGAGCGGGCGCGCGGCGAGTGGGTGCTCAGCGTGGACGCCGACGAGGTGGTGCAGGGGGACGCGATCGCGCTCCGGGCGCTGCTGGGGCGCCAGCCGGGGCCGGCGCTGCTGGTGAGCATCGTCAACGTCGCCACCGCCGAGGCCGGCGGCGACGTGACGTCGGTGTCCCCGCGCCTGTTCCGGCGTCACGACGCCGTCTGGCGCGGCCGGGTGCACGAACGGGTCGAGCACCCCGGCACCGCGGCAGCCGCTCCGGTGGCGGTGCCCGAAGAGGTGCTCCGGCTGCAGCACGAGGGGTACGCCACGACCGAGGCACTGGCGGTGAAGGGACGCCGCAACGCCCGGCTGGCGGAACGGGCGCTCGAGGAACTGCTGACCACCGTGCCGAGGGACGACGCCGCGGTCGCCCGGGCCTGCCTGGCTCTGGGGCGCGCGTGCGTGGGGGCTGGGGATCGGCAGCGGGCCGTGGACGCCTTCGAAGCGGTGCGGGAGCTCACGAGCGCGGGACCGGAGTGGCAGCAGGCCACCGATGTCCTGACGCGGGTGCTGCTGGGAGCCGGCGAGGCGGCGGTGGCTCTGGCCCTGGCGGAGCAGCTGCTCGCCTCGGGTGCCGAGCGGGCCTACTGCGACTGGCTGCGGGCCCAGGCACTGGCCCAGCTCGGGGACGCCTCCGGCGCACTGGACCTGCTCGCCCGCGTCGACCGGCTCGTGGACCCGGCCGGGCAGCGCTACGGGTTGGAGAAGGTGGCGGCGCTGCGGGTGCTGTGCGAGGGCTTGGCCCGTGCGTCGCGCTGACGACCGGACGTGCGGACCGGCACCCCGACCACGTCGTCGGTGCTTGCGTTCGTGATGCAGGTGCTCGGGAACGACGACGGGGCGGGGAGCTGTTGA
>NZ_JBBBEM010000152.1:0-966 GCF_037154035.1 Kineococcus sp. G2
GTCGCCGCGCTGCCCGTCGTCGCCGCGCTGCCCGTCGTCGCACCGGAGGCGCGGGAGGTGGGGACGGCGGCCGCGGGCACGGCGCCGGCCAGGAGCGCGCCGGCGAGGGCGAGGCACAGCGACGCGCGCGCCAGGCGGGACGTGCGCGGGACGCGGCGCGCGGCGCGGCCACCCGCGGGGGCCGCGGCCCGGTGCGCGGTGCCTGTCACCCCCACCGCGTCGGCACCGCGCGGGCGGTCCTTGAGCGGGTGCACGGACCCGGGGGAGGGGTGGACCCGACAGCGCCTGCGCCCTCCGGGCCCTCCACGCCGACGCACCCCTCAGCGCCGAGCGGGTGGGTCCCCTGGAGCGGTGCGACCGGGCCTGACCAGCCTGACGGCTCCCGCACCGCCGCACGAGGAAGCCACCGAAGGAGCGGTGGGCGTGGGCGGCCGCGTCCTCGCTGGAGCCGCGCGAGCGACGCGGTCGGGAGCCCCTCGATCCAGCGCAGCCCGCTGCCCCCGCTCGAGCGGTGAACACCGTGACGAGCGGAACGCCGGCGCGCTCGTCACCGCGCGGGCGGTTCCGGTGACGCCGCTCCGGCGTTCTCGGCGCGCAGCACCTCGCCGAACTCGCCGGCGCCGGCTCGGAGCGGTGGAGCGACCCGCTCGGGCACCGTGTTCCCGAGGGCCGGAGCTGCTGCGGTTTCGAGTTGCGGGGGGCCGTGGGGCCTGGGTTCATGGTGCGCGGCCTGATACCGCGAACCGGACAACGGTCACCGCACGCCGCTGACCGCTGAACCGCATCAGCACGACGGCACCGCAGCACCTGACGAACCTCCCCGGAGGTGCGTGCAGGCGAACCGTCCCGCGCGGACTCCCCTCAGCGATTCCCCTCGACATCGGAGGCCCCCATGACCGGCAGCACCTTCACCGCGGAAACCCTCTACGGCGCCACGGTCACCGGCCGCGACGGCGACAAGATCGG
>NZ_JBBBEM010000153.1:0-804 GCF_037154035.1 Kineococcus sp. G2
TACGGCGCCACGGTCACCGGCCGCGACGGCGACAAGATCGGCAAGGTCGACGAGGTCTACCTGGACAACGCGACCAACCAGCCGGAGTGGGTCTCGGTGAAGACGGGGCTGTTCGGCTCCAACGTCTCGCTCATCCCGCTCTCGCAGGCGGTCGTGAGCGGTGACACCGTCACCGTGCCGTTCGACAAGTCGATGGTGAAGGACGCCCCGCACCACGACCCGGGCCACGAGCTGAGCGAGCAGGACGAGAACGACCTGTACGCCTACTACGGCGTGACCACCGGGGTGGGCACCGAGACGGTGGGCACCGAGACGGTGGGCACCACCGGCACCGAGGTCCGCGGCCGCGGTCACGACACCTCCGGCCCGAACACCGACGACGCCATGACGCGCTCGAAGGAGGAGCTGCACGTGGCCAAGGAGTCGCGTGAGGCGGGCCGGGCGCGGCTGCGCAAGTACATCACCAGCGAGAACGTGACCCGCACGGTGCCGGTGAACCGTGAGGAGGTCGTGGTCGAGCGTGAGCCGATCACCGAGGCCAACCGCGGTGCGGCGATGTCCGGTGGGGACCTGACCGAGGAGGAGCACGAGGTGACCCTGCACGAGGAGCGCGCCGTGGCCGCCAAGGAGACGGTGCCGGTCGAGCGCGTGCGCCTGGGTACCCAGACCGTGCAGGAGGAGCAGACCGTCTCCGCCGAGGTGCGCGAGGAGCACATCGACCTCGACGCCGGCCAGGAGACCACCACCAAGCGGGACCGCTGAGCGAGGAGCACGCCGAGGTCCTCCGCTCGGCCGAGGAACTGC
>NZ_JBBBEM010000154.1:0-623 GCF_037154035.1 Kineococcus sp. G2
CCGGACATCAGCTGGGCGACGCGGGTGCGGATGGTGTCCATCTTGGCGTAACCGGCGTTGCCCGGGCAGGCGGTGTAGCCGACGTCGCGGTGGGCGCTGACGGTGCGCAGGGTCGCGGTGGTGCCCTTGGGGTAGCGGGCGGTGCCGCCGCCGGCGCTGGTCAGGCGGGTGGTGCCCTTGGGGTCGACGCCGTGCAGGGCCAGCTTCCAGGCGATGACCTGCGCGACCGAGTCCAGGCAGGCTTGCGGGGGGGTGACGTTGGAGTAGTCGCCCATCATGGACACCCCGAAGGTGTCGATGTTGAAGCCGCCGGCGTGGGCGCCGATGACGGGGCGGGTGATGCCGCCGGCGCGGCCTTCCCAGATGCCGCCGAAGCGGTCGACGACGAAGTTGTAGCCGAGGTCGGCCCAGCCGAGGGTGACGGTGTGGTAGCGGTACATGCCGCGGATGACGGCGGGGACCTCGGCCTGGGTGTAGCTGCCGGGGTCGGCGGTGTGGTGCACGACGGCGGCCTTGATGGTGTCGTTGTAGGCGGCGGCGGACTTGCGCAGGGTCTCGTCGGCGCCCCAGGCGCTGCGGGGGCGGATGGTGGGCTGGGCCAGGGTGACCCGCTCACCCCCGGC